>NZ_JBHYIK010000066.1:0-55830 GCF_042739735.1 Amycolatopsis sp. NPDC059027
CGCTCCGTTCGAGACGCTGAACGTCGGCAACGGAGCGTTCGCGACAAAGCGGCCCCACCCCGAAGTGTCCTTTGTGGATTCCTGGTCGGCGAGCCCCGGACGCCGGAGCCGTACACCGTCATGGGCCGGGATTCGCACCGACCTGGTAGACGAGCAGGGCGATCTGGACCCGGTTCTCGGCGGCGGTCTTGGCGAAGATGCGGGAGACGTGCGACTTGACCGTGGCCTCGCTCATGTGCAGGTCGGCCGCGATCACCGCGTTCGAGCTGCCCGCGGCGACCGCCTCCGCCACCTCACGTTCCCGATCGGTCAACCGCGCGAGCCTGTCGCGTGCGTCGGCGGTCGCGGCGGAGTCCGCTTGCCCGATCGTGGCGACGAGCCGCTTGGTGATCGCCGCGGAGAACACGGAGTCGCCCGCGGCGGCGACGTGCACGCCCCGGATGATCTCTTCGGGGGCGGTGTCCTTGAGCAGGTAGCCGTTGGCGCCGGCCCGCAGCGCCTCCACGACGTAGGTGTCGAGCTGGAACGTGGTGAGGACGAGCACCGGGTTCGAGTAGCCGCTCGCCCGCAGCTCACGGGTGGCCGCGATCCCGTCCAGTACCGGCATCTGCAGGTCCATGAGGACGACATCGGGCGCCATCTCACGCACCATCGCCACCGCCTGGCGGCCGTTGGTGGCCTCGGCGACGACACGCAGGGCGGGGTCGGCGGACAGCACCATGCGGAGCCCGGTCCGCACCATGGCGTCGTCATCGACCAGCAGCACTTGTGTCACGTCCACGGCAGCTCCGCGTTCAGCACGAACTCTCCTGCGTCGGTTCGACCATGGCTGAGGCACCCACCCGCGAGAACAGCCCGTTCCCGCAGGCCGAGAAGCCCCCGACGTGACCCTGGCACGTCCAGCGCGTCGGCCACCACCCGGTTGGCGACGCGCACCCGCAACATATCGTCGGCGTGGTTCACCAGCACCGTGACCTCGGCTCCCGTGGCGTGCTTACGGGCGTTGGTCAGTCCTTCCTGCACGATCCGGTAAGCCGCCCGGCCGATGCCGGGCGGCGCGTCGCGCAGATCCCCGTGCACCGTCAGCGTGATCCGTTGACCTGCGGCGCGGGCTTCGTCGACGAGGTCGTCGAGCCGGTCGAGTCCCGGCTGTTCGAGTGACACGGCCTCGTCGGCGCGCAGCACGCCCAGTGCGGTGCGCAACTCCTCCAGCGCCTGCACCGCCGCCGACCGGATGAGATCGCCCGCGGCTCGTACGTCGTCCTGGGACAGGCCGTTGGCCACGGTCAGCCCACCGGCGTGCAGGGTGACCAGGGAGATGCGGTGCGCGACCGCGTCGTGCATCTCACGAGCGATCCGCGCCCGCTCGGCGTACCTGACCTCGGCCGCACGCAGCTCCTGCTCCTGCTCGGCCCGTTCGGCCCGTTCGCGGTAGATGTCGACGAGCTTGTGCTGCGCCTGCTGCAGGGCTCCCCAGGCGCTGAACGCCGCCGCCATCGCCGCGTTGACCACGATGGTCAGGCCCAGGGAGTTGTTGCCCGAATACACCAGCCAGAACACACAGCCGGAGACGACGTTCATGGCGGCGACGGCGAGCGCGACCCGCAGCCGGCGACGGCGAGCCACCGCGTAAAGCGCGAGCATGTTGGCGAATCCGGCGGAGGCGACGACCGAGGCGACAGCGGCCAGGGTCACGGCCACGACGACGGGTGCCCGGTTACGCAGGACCAGCGCGAGGCTGGCGAGTGCGCCCACCGCGACGTCCAGCACGCGCGCCACACCGCCGGGCCCGGTCTCCAGCACTCCGTAGAGCAGTGACAGTCCGCCAGCGAACGAGAGCAGCACCAAGGTCACCGTGCGCCCTGTCGCCAACCAGTCCGGCCCCGGGTGGGTGGCCTCCGCGTTCTGGATCACCTGCCCGAGACTAGCCAGTGCCGTCGCTCGGGCATCCGTCGATCGATGGGCGGCGGCTACGACTTTCGTCGATCGGATGGCCACCCGGCGCCGATGCCGCCGACGCCCTCGACGACCAGTGTTGCCGCCATGAGCTACGACAACGACGCGTCCCGCGGCGGGACCGCCCCGCACCCCTTCCGGACGCTGGTCACCGACCTCGTCCGGCCCGTCCGGCACGACCTCGACCCGGCGCGCAGGCGGCTGCTCGTCGCCCGGCAGGTCGTGGTCCTCGCCGGCGCGGCGATGACCCTGGTCCAGGTGATCGTCTGGCTGATGATCGCCATTCTCGGCGGGGGCCTGCGCGAACCGTGGTGGCTGTGGACCGCGATCCCGGTGGTGCTCGCCGCCGGCGTGCTCACCGGCATCGACCGGTGCCTGCCGGATCGGGGCGAATGACCGTGTCCACGATGACGTCCGTCGATTGCCCGGTCCAGCTGGACTCGGTGCGCAAGACCTACGGCTCCGGCGAGGGCGCGGTGGAAGCGCTTTCCGGGGTCTCCGCGGATTTCCTCCCCGGCACCTTCACGGCGGTGATGGGCCCGTCGGGATCCGGGAAGAGCACGCTGTTGCACTGCGCGGCCGGGCTCGACAAGCCGAGCGCGGGCCGGGTCACCCTGGTGGGGACCGACCTGACGGGCAAGAGCGAGACCGAGCTGACCGAGCTTCGCCGCCAGCACGTCGCGTTCGTTTTCCAGTCCTTCAACCTGATGCCCGCGCTGAACGTCGAGCAGAACGTCACCCTGCCGACGCTGCTGGCCGGCCGCGAGCCGGACCGGGCGTGGGTGGACCAGGTGATCGCCAGGGTCGGGCTGGCGCAGCGCGTCGGCCATCGGCCCGGTGAGCTTTCCGGCGGCCAGCAGCAGCGCGTGGCGATCGCCCGTGCGCTGGCCACCCGCCCGGCGGTGGTGTTCGCCGACGAGCCGACCGGCGCGCTGGACACGAACACCGCGCTCGAGGTGCTGAACCTGATGCGCGAGCTGGTGAACGCGGGCCAGACCGTCGTGATGGTCACGCACGACCCCGTGGCGGCGTCGTTCGCGGACACCGTGCTCTTCCTGGTAGACGGCCGGATCGTCACGCGGATGGCGACGCCGGATGTCGAAGCCGTCGCGGCCACCCTGGCGCAACTCGGTGCCCAGGCCAAGCACGCCCGGGGACAGCGGTGAACCCGCGGCGGGTGGTGTTCGGCCTGGCATTGGCCGGCCTGCGGTACCGCGTGGCCGCGTCGCTCGCGTCGTTCGTCGCGATCCTGATCGGCTGCGGCCTGCTGATCGCGTGTGCCGGGCTGTTCGAGACCGCGTTCGTGCTGCGGGCGCAGCCGCAGCGGCTCGCGGCGGCCCCGGTCGTGGTCGGCGGTCCGGCGGCCTTCAAGCTGCCGGACGAGGAGTCGCAGGTAGTCCCGTACGTCGAACGGGCCGGGCTGCCCGTGGACCAGACCGCCAGGATCGCCGCGGTGCCGGGCGTGCGACGCGTGGTCGCGGACGTGTCGTTCCCGGCCACCCTGCTGCGCGACGGGACGCCCCAGGTCTCCGGCCCGTCTGTCCTTTCTGGACACAGCTGGGACTCTGCCGTGCTCGGCGGCTACGTCCTGCGTCAGGGCGGCCAGGCACCGGCCGCGGACCAGGTCGTGGTCGGCTCGGCCACCGCGGACGCGAACGGGATCAGCGCGGGCGCGACCGTCGACGTCGTGGTGAGCGGGCAGAAGCGGTCCTTCGTCGTCACGGGGATCGCCGAGCACGTGCGGCGGACCGCGTTCTTCTTCTCCCCGGCCGACACCCAGCGATTTTCGCCGCATCCAGGCCGCGTCGACCTGGTCGGCGTGTTCCCGTCCGAAGGCGTGGACGCCGGTGATCTCGCCGCGCGCATCTCCGGGCTGATGCCGGACGTCAGCGTGCTGACCGGCGACGACCGAGGCGCGGCCGAGTTCCTCGGGGTGGCCGGCAGCCGGCTCCCCCCTGATCCTCCTGGCCGCGGTGTTCGGCGGGATGGTGCTGGTGGTCATGGCACTGGTCGTCTCCGCGACGATCAGCCTCACCGTGCGGCAGCGGCGGCAGGAGATCGCGCTGCTGCGGGCCACCGGCGCGACGCCGAAACAGGTGCACCGGATGGTGCTCGCCGAGACCATGGTCGTCGGCGCGATCGCCGCGCTGGGCGGCGTTGTCCTCGGCTACCTGCTCGGCAACCAGATCTTCGACACCAGTGTGTCGCTCGGGATCGTGCCGGACGAGCTGCTCTTCCAGCAGGACGTCATCGCGTTCGCCGCGGGCCTCCTCGCCACGCTCGCGATCGTCTACGCCGCCGCGTGGTTCGCCGCGCTGGCCGCGGCGCGGGCCCGGCCGATCCAGGCGCTGGCCGAGGCCGCGATCCCGAGTGCGAGGGTGCACCCGTTGCGCCGCACCGGTGCGGTGGTCTGCGCCGCGGCGACCGTGCTGCTCGCGGGCACCACGATGTTCATGCCCGCCGACACGGCGGCGGCGATCGGCGGCCCGGCGGTGCTCACCGGCGCCATCGCGGTGGCCTTGATCGGACCGGAGATCATGGCGTTCGTCGCGGATCGCTTCGGCCCGTTCATCCGGCGGATCGCGGGCCGCGACGCCACGCTCGCGGTGATCAACTCCCGCGCCCGCGCGGTGATGTTCGCCGCCGTGCTCACGCCGATCACGCTCGCCAGCGCGGTCGCGCTCGGCAACGTCTACTCCGAGACCACGGCGCAGAAGGCTCAAGTGGCGGCGTACACCAGCCAGTTGAAGGCGGACGCGGTGATCAGCACGGCCACCGGCGGGATCTCGCCGGACGCGCTCGCACGGATCCGCAGCACACCGGGCGTCGGCACGGCGTCGCCGCTGGTCACCAGCTCCGGCTGGATCGAACAGCCCTACGACGGCAACGGCAGCGACCCACTGCGCCTGCTCGGCGTCTCCGCCGAGGACCAGGGCGGCACGGTGCTGGCCACCGACGTGACACGGGGCTCGCTGAAGGACTTGACCGGCGACACCGTCGCGCTGCCGCAGGACGTCGCGGACCGTCTGACGCTCAAGGTCGGCGACAAGATCACCCTGCGACTCGGCGACGGAGCGCGGGCTCCGGTGACCGTCGTCGCGCTGCTCGACAGCCCGTCGAGTTACGCGAGCATGGTGTTGCCTGCCGACCTCCTCACGCCGCACACCACCAGCGGACTGCCCGCGCAGGTGCTGGTGAAGGCGGCCGGCTCGAACGACGTCGTCTCCGCGCTGACCGGCCGCCTGAAGGACTGGCCGGGCCTCACCGTCGGCGACGATTCGGTGCTGGCGAACAACTTCCAGGCCCGCGCGGATGTGGAGGCGATGATCAACTACCTGCTGGCCGTGCTCGCCATCGCCTACGCGGCGATCGCGGCGGTGAACACCCTCGCGGTGGCCGTGCTGGCCCGTCGCCGGGAGTTCGGCGCGCAGCGCCTGGCGGGCGCGGACCGCGGTCAGGTCCGGCGGATGTTGTTCGTCGAGAGCGGCATCGTCGCGGTGGCCGGGCTGGTACTGGGCACCATCATCTCGCTGTTCACCGTGCTGCCCATGGCGGTGACGACCGGGCAGATCGTTCCGTCCGGGCCGGTCTGGGTGTTCCCCGGCGTGGTGGGCGCGGTCTTCCTGATCGCGTGGCCGGTCACCGCGCTCTCCGCACGCCTGGCGATGCGCCGCAGCCCGATCGAAGCGGTCACACTCCCCGGACAGTAAGAGTTCCGAACTTCCCGAAGGCGCGCGGCGGCACCGCCCCCAGAGTGTCCTGTGGATTCCTGGTCCGTGAATGCCACATTGAGGGACTCTGAGTCTCTCAATGTGGCATTCACGGACCTGCCCGCCGCTAGGCCCTGACGAGATTCGCGGAGGCGAAGAACGTCTCGGCCTCGCCGAGCGTTCGCGTGTCGAGCAGGATGTCCCCCGGCCTGCTGCCGTTGCCGATCAGCACGCCACCCCAGTGCATCGACAGGTAGTCCGCGGTCTTGCGCAACGTGCCGACGAACGGGTCCGCCTGCTCCCGCTCCTCGCTGAGAACCGTGACGCCCCACAGCGTCTTGCCCCGCATCCGCGCCTTGAACTCCGCTTCGGGCCGGCGCATCCAGCCGGACCAGTAGTCGAGGTAGAGCTTCACGCTCGCGGACACGCTGTACCAGTAGACCGGCGACGCGATCACCAGGTCGGTCGCGGCGAAGGTGGCGTCCATCAGCACCCGCTCGTTGCCTTCGGGCACGGCGTGCTCGCCCACCCCGTGACGCCGGTCCTCGAACGGCTCCAGCGGCAGTTCGGGTAATCGGATCCAGCGCTGCTCGTCGGCCTTCGGCAGTTCCTTCGCGGCCCGGCGGGCCAGGATCTCGGTGTTCCCACCCGCACGGGCGGCGCCGAGCAGGAAGAGGTAGCTCCGATCGGACATCGGGACTCCGTTCGACGGGAAAGTATATGCATGTACACACAGAGACTGTCACTGCATATACTCGGCGTCAAGAGTCGAGGAGGCGGAATGATCGCCGACGCCCAGGCATGGGACCGGGTTCTCGCCCTGCACGCGCGGGTCGAGCAGGAGCTGACCAAGGCGCTGCACCGGAAGCACGGCCTCGGCCTGTCCGAGTACCGCGCACTCCGCAGGCTCGCCGACTCCCCCAAGAGCGGGCTGCGGATGCAGGAACTCGCGGAGGCGATCGGCCTCAACCAGAGTTCGGTCAGCCGCATGGTGGCGCGGCTCGAAGACGCCGAACTGACCGTGCGCGACATCTGCGAGGACGACCGCCGCGGCGTCTACTCGGTGATCACCGAGGAAGGCCGCAAGCGTTACGAGGACGCCGAACCGACGTACCTCACCGTGCTGAGCGCCGCGCTCTCCAAGGCCGCGGGCGACCCCGAACTCGCCGCGGCGGTGGCCGCGATCCGCTCCGCTTGACGCCTATATTCCTCAGTGGTTATATACCGACACAGGCAACCACGAGGGAGGCGGCCGTGTCCGGAAGCACGCAACTGGAAACCGTCGACGAGCGTCCCGTGCTGCGGTTCGTACGCCGTCTCGCGCACAGCCCGGAAAAGGTGTGGCACACCATCACCGATCCGGCCGAACTCGCCCACTGGTTCCCCGCCGCGGTGAGCGGCGACCTGCGGCCCGGCGGCGTCATCACGTTCACCTTCGAGGGCCAGGACGAGAGCACCGACGGCGAGGTGCTGACCGTCGATCCGCCCCGGGAGTTCGCGTTCAGCTGGAACTCCGACGTGCTGCGGTGGGTGCTCACCCCGGACGGCGACGGCTGCCTGCTGGAGTTCACGCACACCTTCGGCCGCGGCGAATCCGCGATTGCCCGGCTCGCGGCCGGGCGCAACGCGGCGGGCTGGGACACCTGCCTGGACGCGCTCGACGCGCGGCTCATCGGCGCAACCCCCGAGCAGCCTGCGAACTGGCACGACCGGATGGCCGCCTACGTCGAGGAATGGCACCTCGGCGAGGGCGAGGTCGTCGACGGCGTCATCCGCTTCCGGCGTGATCTGGCGTGGAAGCCGGTCGAAGAGGTCTGGGCGCTGCTGGCCCCTGAGGCGTTGAAGCCGGGCGACACCGCACCGGCGTCGGCGGGCAACGGACGGCTCACCCCTGGCGAGGTGACGGTCGCCGACGCGCCGCACACGCTGGAATTCTCCGTGCTGGACAACGGAAATCCGGCCGGGAAGGTGCGCTGGGAGATCGTCTTCGACGCGCTGGACGGCGTGCGTGCCGAACTGACGCAGACCGTGCCCGGCGACCATCCGGCGCTCGCGGCCGAGCTCGCCGCGTGGCACAAGCGGATGGCCGCCCTGTTCGCCGCGACGTTCGGCGTCGAGCCGGAACCCTGGCCCGCGGACCGAGTGGAGGCCCTGACCGAGCACTACGCGAAGCAAGGTCTCTGAAGGCCACCTTCAGGGCGTTCAAGTCCCTCAAGGTGGCCTTCAGAGACCTTCCCCCGAAGCCCGGGAACAGTGTGTCCTTGGTTACAGTGGCGGTACGCGCGACTACTATGTGCTGGGACATATCCGTTCATGCCCGGGGTGAGGACGCACCGACGATGGCCGATCGACGCCCGACAGCGCAGGAGATCTGGGGACGCGAATTCGCGCTGGCCCGCGGCGCGACCGGGCTGAGCCAGGAAGCGTTCGCCAAGCAGCTGTTCCTGTCCCAGTCCTTGGTCGCGATGTGGGAGACCGGCCGCCGCGTGCCGAAACACCCGGACCTGGTGCGCTGCGAGGAACTCTTCGGCACCAACGGGTATCTGAGCCGGATGCTCGACCTGCTGGTGTCCCGCGAGGTCGACCACGAATGGATGGACCGTTGGGTAAGCGTCGAGCAGCGCGCCACCACCTTGCTGTCCTTCCAGCCCACCGTGATCCCTGGCCTGTTGCAGACCAAGGAGTACGCCAGGGCCGTGCAGGACAACGACGACTATGTCGCCGAACGGCTGGAGCGTCAGCGCGTGCTGGACAGCGAGGTGCCGCCGATGCTGGTGGTGCTCCTGCCCGAATACGTCCTGCATCACCGAGTCGGCGACGAGCGCGTCATGCCCGAACAACTGACGCATCTGGCGACGATGGCCCGGCGGCCCCGGATCGCTGTCCAGATCGTGCCGCTGGACTCCCCGTGCTACGCCAAGTTCGCCGGGCCGTTCGTCGTGGCCGCCTTCGACGGCGGCCGCGAAGTGGCCTACGTGGATAACCAACTGCGCGGTGAGGTAGTGGAACGCGCCGAGGACGTAGCCTTTCTGCGAGAGCAGTTCGACTACTTCCGCGCCGATGCCCTGCCCAACCGGCAGTCCATCGAGCTGATCGAAAGGATCGCGAGCCAATGGCACCCCTGATCTGGCGTAAGTCCTCCCACAGCGGCTCCAACGGCGGAGACTGCGTCGAGGTCGCCCTCCCCTGGCGCAAATCCTCCTACAGCACCTCCAACAACGGAGACTGCGTCGAGGTCGCCTTCGCCTGGTACAAGTCCTCCCACAGCGGCTCCAACAACGGAAACTGCGTCGAGGTGGCCGCCAGCGACCAGTACACCGCCGTGCGCGACTCCAAGGCACCCCACTCCGGAATGCTCACCGTCCCTCCAGCCGCCTGGCACGCCTTCACCCGCGTCCTCCGGAACCACTGACCCCGGCGCGCGTCCGCCCGGGGGATGACCTTCGCCGGGTGGACGCGCGGAGCCACGACGGCGATTAGGTTCGTCGGCATGAGATCCCGGGTTGTCCGTCGCGCCGTCGATGCGCTGGCGGCCGTGCTGTTGGCCGTCGGCGCGGGCGGGAACCTCGCCGCGGGGGCCTGGCCGCTGCCGGGCTGGATGACGCCGTGGCTCGGCTGGGCGATCATGGGCCTGTCCGTCGTCCCGTTGCTGATCCGCTGGTCGTGGCCGATGCCCGCGTTCGCGGCCGGGCTGGTGATGATCCTGGTGAGCGCGCCGATCGGCGGGCCGATCGTGGGAGTGCCGCTCGCCGCGACCGGATGCGCGCTCTACGTCCTCGCCGCGTACGGGCCGCAGCGCACATCAATGGTAGCGTTGGTCGTCGCCGGGATCGAGGTCGTCCTGGTGTCGGTGCTCATTCCGTCCCCCGCGCAGCCCGCGACGCTCTCCCTCGGCATCTCCGCGCTGGGCGTGTCCTACGCGCTCGGCTACACGGTGCTCGCCCGCCGCGAACACGCCGCGCAGCTGCGGGAAACCTATGCACACCAAGCGGTTTCGGAGGAACGGCTGCGGATCGCACGCGAGATGCACGACGTCGTCGCGCACTCGATGAGCCTCATCGCGGTGAAGGCGGGGGTCGGCAACCACGTCGCTCTCGACCAACCCGAAGAGGCGCGCGACGCCCTGCGCGTCATCGAGGACACCAGCCGCGAGACGCTGGCCGAACTGCGGCGGATGCTCGGCGTCCTGCGTGGCGGAACGGGCGAACCCGAGGCGTTGCTGGCGCCCGCCCCGACCCTGGCCGACCTGCGGGCGCTCGTCGAACGCGCGGGCCAAGCGGGGCCGTCGGTGGAACTGGACGTCGAGGATCTGCCGGAACTTCCCGGCGGGATAGGGCAATCGGTGTACCGGATCGCCCAGGAGGCACTGACCAATGTGGTCAAACACGCCGGGGCGAGCACCTGCCGGGTGCTGGTACGCGGCGGCGAGGGACAGGTGAGCATCGAGGTGACGGACGATGGCGCCGCGAACGGTCCGGTCGTGCCGGGGCACGGGCTGATCGGGATGCGCGAACGCGTCGCGGTCTACGGCGGCGAGTTCAGCGCGGAACCCTTGCCGGACAAGGGTTTCCGCGTGTTCGCCCGGCTGCCCTACGACGTCGCGGAGGTGTCCGGATGACCCGCGTGCTCGTGGTGGACGACCAGGCGTTGCTGCGCGGCAGTTTCCGGGTCCTCGTCGACAGCTCGCCGAAGCTGACCGTCATCGGCGAAGCCGGGGACGGCGCGGAGGCGGTCGCGCTCGCCCGGCGCGAAAAGCCCGACGTCGTCCTGATGGACATCCGGATGCCGGGCATGGACGGGATAGAGGCGACCCGGCGCATCTGCGGCGCCCCGGAGACCGCGGCCGTGCGGGTGCTCATCCTGACGACGTTCAACCTCGACGCGTACGTCTATTCGGCACTGCGAGCCGGGGCGAGCGGCTTCCTGCTCAAGGACACCCCGCCCGCCGAACTGCTCACCGCGATCGAGGTGGTCGCGAACGGCGACGGGCTGCTCGCGCCGTCGGTCACCCGGCAGCTGATCGCCGAGTTCGTCCGGCTGCCCGATCCCGGCGGCCCGGCCACGCCGGGGCTCGACGGCGTCACGTCCCGGGAGCGGGAGGTGCTGACGCTGATCGCGCGCGGGCTGTCCAACGACGAGATCGCCGCGCACCTGCACCTCGGGATCGCCACGGTGAAGACCCATATCGGGCGGCTGCTGCACAAGCTCGCCGCGCGCGACCGTGCCCAGCTCGTCATCGCCGCCTACGAATCCGGTCTCGTCCGGGTGAGCCGGGAGCCGGGGTGATCGGCTCCTGACCTGGGTATCAGCACCTGTCACGGGCCCGGAACCGGGAAAACACCCGCAGTTAAGTTGCCCACGCCACACCGCCGAAGTGACCAATCAGTAGCTAAGCTGCCGGGTCATGAGCAGTGCGACGGAGCCGCTCGGGACGCCGCCCGAGGACGAACCCGACATCCACACCACGGCCGGCAAGCTCGCCGACCTGTACCGCCGGTACGACGAGGCGGTGCACGCGGGCGGGGCCCGCGCGGTGGAGAAACAGCACGCGAAGGGCAAGAAGACCGCCCGCGAGCGGATCGAGCTGCTGCTCGACGAGAACTCGTTCGTCGAGCTGGACGAACTGGCCCGGCACCGCTCGACGAACTTCGGCCAAGAGAAGAACCGGCCGTACGGCGACGGCGTGGTGACGGGCTACGGCA
Organism: Amycolatopsis sp. NPDC059027; assembly: GCF_042739735.1. Classification (NCBI taxonomy): domain Bacteria; kingdom Bacillati; phylum Actinomycetota; class Actinomycetes; order Pseudonocardiales; family Pseudonocardiaceae; genus Amycolatopsis; species Amycolatopsis sp. NPDC059027. Next base: position 11,369 of record NZ_JBHYIK010000066.1, read on the forward strand.
CGGTCGACGGGCGCGGCGTGTGCGTGTTCAGCCAGGACGTCACGGTGTTCGGCGGCTCGCTCGGCGAGGTCTACGGCGAGAAGATCGTCAAGGTCATGGACCTGGCGATCAAGACCGGCCGCCCGATCATCGGCATCAACGAGGGCGGCGGCGCGCGCATCCAGGAGGGCGTCGTCTCGCTCGGGCTCTACGGCGAGATCTTCAACCGCAACGTCAAGGCGTCCGGCGTGATCCCGCAGATCTCGCTGATCATGGGCGCGAACGCGGGCGGGCACGTGTACTCCCCCGCGCTGACCGACTTCGTCGTGATGGTCGACGAGACCTCGCAGATGTTCATCACCGGCCCGGACGTGGTCAAGACGGTGACCGGCGAGGACGTCACGTTCGAGGAACTCGGCGGCGGCCGGACGCACAACACGAAGTCCGGTGTCGCGCACTATCTCGGCTCCGACGACGAGGACGCGATCGCCTACGTCAAGGAACTGCTGTCGTACCTGCCCGCGAACAATCTCTCCGATGCCCCGGTGTTCGACGCCGCGGAGCCGTCGGGAGGGTTCTTCGAGGAGGCCACGGACACCGACCGCGAGCTGGACACGATCATCCCGGACTCGCCGAACACCCCGTACGACATGCACGAGGTCATCACCCGCGTGCTCGACGACGGCGAGTTCCTCGAAGTGCACGAGCTGTTCGCGCCGAACATCCTCGTCGGCTTCGGCAGGGTGGACGGCCACAGCGTCGGCGTCGTGGCGAACCAGCCGACGCAGTTCGCGGGCTGCCTGGACATCGACGCGTCGGAGAAGGCCGCGCGGTTCGTGCGCACCTGCGACGCGTTCAACATCCCGGTACTGACCTTTGTGGACGTTCCCGGCTTCCTGCCGGGCACCGACCAGGAGTGGAACGGCATCATCCGGCGTGGCGCGAAGCTGATCTACGCCTACGCGGAGGCGACCGTCCCGCTGGTCACGGTCATCACGCGCAAGGCGTACGGCGGCGCCTACGACGTCATGGGCTCCAAGCACCTCGGCGCCGACGTCAACCTCGCCTGGCCCACCGCGCAGGTCGCGGTCATGGGCGCGCAGGGCGCGGCGAACATCGTGCACCGCAAGACTTTGGCCGCCGCGGCCGCCGAAGGCCGCGACGTCGACGCGCTGCGCGCCGAGCTGATCCAGGAGTACGAGGACACGCTGCTCAACCCGTACGCGGCGGCCGAACGCGGCTACGTCGACTCGGTGATCGTGCCCGCGCACACCCGCGGTCACGTCGCGCGGGCGCTGTCGCTGCTGCGGGAGAAGCGCGAAACCCTGCCGCCGAAGAAGCACGGCAACATCCCGCTGTGAGGTCGTGATGAGCGAAACTCCCGAACGTCCGCTGCTGCGGATCGTCCGCGGCAACCCGAGCGACGCCGAAGTCGCCGCGCTGACCGCCGTCGTCGCCGCGGTCGCCGCTTCCCCTGCCCCGCCACCCGCCGCCCGCCGTACGTCGTGGTGGGCGGACCGGGCGTCGGCGCTGCGGCGTCCGCTGCATCCGGGGGAAGGCGCCTGGCGCGCCTCCGCCTTCCCTCGCTGATCCCCCAAGCGATGTAGTTTCACGCACGCGGGTGTGCGCGAAACTACATCGGACATTTAGTTTCACGCGGCAGAGTCAACGCCAAACTACAACGCAGATGTAGTTTGGCGTTAGACTGGCTAGGTGCCCGCCAACTCTGCCGACCCCGCTGAACTGCGCCGCGAGCTCACCGCAGTGGCAACGCGCCAGGCCGGTTACTTCACGGCAGGGCAAGCGCTCGAGGTGGGCTATTCGTACCAGGCCCAGCGATACCACGTACAGCGCGGGAACTGGGAACGCGTGCATCGCGGGCTGTTCCGTCTCCCCGAATGGCCGCCCGGGGACAACGACACGTTCATCTTCTGGAGGCTGTGGAGTGGCGACCGCGCGGTCGTTTCCCATGACTCGGCGCTGACTGTCCACGATCTCGGCGATGTCAATCCGTCCCGGATCCACCTCACCGTTCCCCCCGGCTTCCGCGCACGGGAGCCGCGACTGGTACTCCACCGGGCGGCCCTACCGCCGGGCGACATCGAGGAACGGGCCGGTTTCCAGGTCACCACCGTGGAACGCACCGTGCTCGACCTGTCGGCCGGAGATCTCGGCCAGGAACAGCTCGACACCGTGCTCGCCGACGCGTTCGAGCGCGGGCTGTTCTCACCACGGCGCCTTCAGGAACGCGCCGACGATCATGGTGACCGCGCGGCGCTACGGATCGAGCGAGCACTCGGCGCGGTGAGCCGATGAGCACCGAAAAGCCATTCGACCGGCACCGCACCGCGCCCGCGCTGCTGGCCGCCCTGGACGCACGCCTGCGAACACGTGCCCAGGGCAGCGGGCTCGACATCAACCGCTTGCGCCGCCAGGTGGCCTTCGAACGGCTACTGGTCAGGCTGGCCGCCGACAGCGGCGCCACGTGGGTCCTCAAAGGAGGACTCGCGCTCGAACTGCGCCTCGCCGACCGGAGCCGCTCCACCAAGGACCTTGACATCGCGTTCACCAGCCGCAGCGAACACGGCGAAGACATCCGCGCGCAGTTGCTCGACTTGCTGGCCGAAGATGTCGCCGAGGACCACTTCGTCTTCGCGATTGGCCTGCCGAAGCAGCTCTCGGACGACCAAGCCGGACGTCCCGGCTGGCGGTTTCCCGTCGACGTCAAGCTCGCCGGGAAGACGTTCGTGAACGTGCGCTTGGACGTCGTGGCGCGCGCGGACGAGATCCACGGCGGTGTGGAACGGCTGACCTTCCCGTCCGCACTCGCGTTCGCCGGTTACCCCCAGGCGGTGACCGTCGACGCGATCGACGTGTTCCAGCACGCCGCCGAGAAGTTCCACGCACTCACCAGGGATTACGGTGACAGGCCGAATACCAGGGCGAAGGATCTCGTGGACCTCGTCCTGTTGATCGAGCAGGGGCTCATCGCTCCCGACGAGCGGATCGTCGACCGGCTGGACACCGTTTTCTCCGTACGGGGCAGCCACACTCTCCCGCTCCGGCTTCCCGCTCCGCCCGCGGCATGGCGCAGCGACTACACCCGGCTGGCCGCGGATCTCGATGTCGAAGCACGAACCGTCGACGAGGCTCACTCGCTGGTGACTCGTTTCTGGGATGCGTGCACCGGCATCGGCGAAGAGGACTCCCTCAGCTGACGTTGAGGGTGGTGTCGTCGAGGGCGAAGGATGTCTGGAGTTTCGTGCCTTCCGTACCGGTGAACGTCACCGTGACCGACTGGCCCGCGTACGCCGCGAGCGACACCGTGTGCTGCTGGTACCCGGAAGCAGCGTCCACATTGGAGTAAGTCGCCAACGTGGCCCCGCCGACGGACACGGTGAGCTTGTCGTACGCCGTCGTGCCCGTCTCCGCAGTGTCGATGTGCAGCCAGAACGACAGCGCGTACGTCGAGCACCCGGACGGTAGGGACACGGTTTGGCTCAGCGTGTCCGTGTGCGCGCTGCCGTAACCGCCGAGCCACGCGTTCCATGTCCCGGTCCGCGCCGGTTCGTCCGGGGCGTTCTGCGCGATCACGCCGCCGGGGTCCGTCCAGCCGGTGGCACCGGACTCGAAGCCGGGGTTGGCCAGCAACTGCCCGGCGGTACATCCCGTGGGCGGAGTCGTACCGCCGCCCGCCAGCCACGCGGACGCGTTGAGTGCCAAGGCCGCGTTGTCCGCCGTCGGGTCGCTCCAGCCGTTGTACAGGGTGTTGCCGGGCTGGCCGGTGCCGTCGTCGATCGGGGAACTGTCGCCCCACACCGCGACCCGGCCGGAACCGAACGTGCTGGTCGCGAAGAAGGCGCCCGTGTTCCCGGGACTGACCGTGCTCAGGTACACGAGCCCCTTCACCGAAGGATTGTCGGCGGGCTTGAGCGTGAACGTCGTGCCGTTGGCGATCAGGCTGTGGCGCACGGTCCCGAAAGCGCCGTTGAGCACCGGGTTCGCGGAGTCCGTGACCGCCACCGGGTGATCACTGGAGATGTTCTTGAGATCCACCGAAAACCCGAACGGATCATTGTTGTTCACGCCGTTGTTCGTCATCAGGTCGTTGATGATCGCCGGGGAATCCCAGCCGTCGTTGTTCCGGTCGCTGCCCGTGTGGTCCGAGATCAGGAACAGCCCGCCACCGTTCTGCACGAACTTCAGCACCGCGGCCTTCTCCGGCGCGCTCAGCACGACGTTCGGCTCGGGCAGCACGAACTCGTCGAAGTTCGCCAGGTCCAGCGGGTTCGAGGTGTTCCCGTAGCTGATGGTGTTGCCGGGAGGCAGCGTCTTCAGGCTGTACTGCCCGGTCTTCCGCAGCGCGACACCCCACGCCGAGAGCGCGCCGGTCCAGTCGGTTTCCTTCTGCGGCGAGGGATTCTGCGCGGCCGGGTCCGGCTGGCTGGTCCCGATGATCCAATCGGCGTTGCCCGCCGTTTCGGCTTTGCTGTTGTCGAACAGGACACGGTGCGGTGTGGCGGCGACCGCGGGAACCGGTACGGCGAGCAGACCGGCGGCGAGCACGGCGATCGCGGTGAGGCGTAACGAACGGCACAGCATGAGCGCTCCTCCCAGAGCCGTTGGCCCGAACACCTTGACCCGCGAAGAAGAGACACCGGGTGGCGTCAGGGAACCGGCAGGTGAACGCTGAGCAACGTACCTCCGCCGCGCACCGACGAAAGTCGGTCCATTGTGGACACCGGGGATGTTTCCGGAGATTCCCGGCATGGTCACGTCCCTTTCGTGCCCTGCCGTTCACCGGCTCGTAGTAGTCCGGTCCGGCCCCCCGAGGCACCGTGACGGGGTGACCGACGACAAAGCCCTCTTCACCACTCACTTCAGCCGCCGCGGCTTCCTGACCACCGCCGGTGCGGCCGGTGCCGTGCTCGCGGCGGGGCCGCTGGCGGGCGAGGCCGCCGCCGACCCGGCCCCGGAAGCGACCACCACCGGCGGCGACCCGGCGCGGACCCCGGCCGTCGCGGGCCTGCACCTCCAGTTCGGTGCGGACGCCTCGGCCGAGGTCGTGGTTTCCTGGCACTCCCTCCAGCCCGTGCACCATGCCCGCGCGCTGCTCGGGCACCCCGACGGCCGGTACGAGCGCAGCGCCCCCGCGAAGACGGTCAGCTACACCGACGCCAAGTCCGGCCAGGTCGTCTACGCCCACCACGCGCCGCTGCGGGGCCTGCGGCCGGACACCGAGTACGTCTACGCCGCGCTGCACGACGGCGCCGAGCCGGCGATGGCGACGTTCCACACCGCGCCACGCGGACGCGGCGCGTTCACCTTCACCAGCTTCGGCGACCAGGGCACGCCCACCCTCGGCAAGCGCTACACCCCGCCGCCCGGGGTGACGCTGCCGAATCCGCCGTTCGTCAACGACAACCTCGGCTCGCCCGCCGCGGGTGACACGACCGCGGGCGTCGAGCGCGTCCGTCCGCTGTTCCACCTGTTCAACGGCGACCTCTGCTACGCCAATCTCGCCACCGACCGGGTCCGGACCTGGTGGGACTTCTGGGCGAACAACAGCCGCAGCGCACGCAACCGCCCGTGGATGCCGTCCGCGGGCAACCACGAGAACGAGCTGGGCAACGGCCCGATCGGCTACGCCGCGTACCAGACGTACTTCTCGGTGCCCCCGGCGTCCGGCCAGACCGACGTCACGCGGGGGCTCTGGTACTCCTTCACCGTCGGCTCGGTCCGCGTGATCAGCCTCGCCAACGACGACATCTGCTATCAGGACGCGGGCAACAGCTACGTCCGCGGTTATTCGCGCGGCGCGCAGAAGGCGTGGCTGGAGACCGAACTCGCGGCGGCCCGGCGGGACAAGGGCGTCGACTGGATCGTGATCTGCATGCACCAGGTCGCGATCAGCAGCGCGGACCAGTTCAACGGCGCAGACCTCGGCGTCCGCGAGGAGTGGTTGCCGTTGTTCGACCGCTACGGCGTCGATCTGGTGGTGTGCGGGCACGAACACCACTACGAGCGCTCGCACCCGATCCGCGGCGCTTCACCGAACGCGACGCGCACGCCGGTCCCGGTGTCCACGAAGACCGACGTCGTCGACACCGGCAAGGGAACCGTGCACATGGTCATCGGCGGCGGCGGGACCTCGGCGCCGTCGAACCAGTTGCTGACCACGCCGCCGCGCTGCCGCGTCATCACGGCGGTCGGCGAGCCGGACCCGAAGACCGGCAAACGGCCGCCGGTGTACGTCAGCGAGGACGCCCCGTGGTCGGCCGCGCGGGACGCGGCGCACTCGTACGGCTTCGCCGCGTTCACCGTCGACCCCGGCACCCGGCGCGGCGGGACCACCTCGATGCGGGTCACGTACTACGACGTCGTAGGCCCGGACGGGCAGCTCCAGCCGTTCGAGACCTTCACGCTGCACCGTCGCCGCTCCGACGCCTGAAAAGCTGCTGAAGGGGACTTTCCTCGCATGCGATGCGAGGAAAGTCCCCTTCAGCGCGTCTTACGAGAGGAACGTCCCCTTCAGCACACGGGACCGGGATCACAATGGACGGGGACTAGTCAGCGTCGTATAGTCCATGTGGAATAAACGGACTGGGGCACTCGGGAGGACCGTCGCGATGGCGACAACCAAGCTGACGCCGCTGGGCATCGCCGTGCTCGAACTGCTGCACGAGAAGCCGATGCACCCGTACGAAATGGCGCAGCTGATGCGGGAGCGCCACGTCGACACGCGGGTCAAGCTGAAGGCCGGGTCGCTCTACCACACGGTGGAACGCCTGCTGGGCAACGGTTTCATCGAGGTCGTCGACACCCAGCGCGACGGCAGGCGCCCGGAGCGGACCGTCTACGGGATGACCGACGCGGGCCGGGACGCCTTCGTCGAGCGGGCGCGGCATCTCCTCGGCAACGTCGCCGAGGAGTACCCCGAATACCTCTCCGGGCTCGCCGTCATCGACGACCTCGGCCGCGAGGCAACATTGGCGGAACTGGAGATCCGGGCCGTCAAGCTGCGCGGCCTGGTGGCCGCCGACCGCGTCGTGCTCGACCGCCTGGCGGCCGACGGCACGCCGGAGATCTTCTGGCTCGACTGGCGCTACACGACCGACCGCCGGGTCTTCGAACTCGAATGGACCGAACGGCTCCTCGACGACCTCCAGTCGGGGCGGCTCCCCTTCAAAGAGGACCACGAGCTGAAGCTCGTTATTGGGAAAGAGAACGATGAACGCAAGACAAGCTAACCCGTGGGCCGCGCTTTCCGCGCTGTGCCTGGGTTTCTTCATGATCCTGCTGGACACGACGATCGTGTCCCTGGCGATCCCGGCCATGCTGCGGGAGCTGAGCGCCGGCCTGAACGCGATCGTCTGGGTGATCAGCGTCTACCTGCTCACCTACGCGGTGCCGATGCTGTTCACCAGCCGCCTCGGCGACCGGTTCGGCCCCAAGCGCGTCTACCTCGCCGGGCTGATCGTGTTCACCGCCGCCTCGCTGTGGTGCGGCCTGGCGGGCAGCGTCGAGATGCTGATCGTCGCCCGCGCGGTGCAGGGCCTCGGCGCGGCATTGCTGACGCCGCAGACGCTGGCCTTCATCACGCACCTGTTCCCGCCCGCGAAACGCGGTCCGGCGATGGGGCTGTGGTCGGCTGTCGCGGGACTCGCCACGATCGCGGGCCCGCTGCTGGGCGGCGTGCTCGTCGACAACCTCGGCTGGGAGTGGATCTTCTACGTCAACGTGCCGATCGGCGTCGTCGCGCTGGTGCTCACGCTGATCCTGGTGCCGGACTGGCAGCCGAAGCACTCGCACTCCTTCGACCTGCTCGGCATCCTGCTGTCCGCGGCCGGGCTGTTCCTCGTCGTCTTCGGCGTCCAAAATGGACAGCACTACGACTGGGGGACGGTCTTCGGCTCGGTCACCGTGTTCGAGATCATCGGCGCCGGTGTGGTGCTGCTCGTCGCGTTCGTGGTGTGGCAGTGGTTCAACAAGCGCGAACCGCTGGTGCCGCTGCGGGTGTTCGTGAACCGCAACTTCTCCGCGGGCACCCTCACCGCGGTCACGGTCGGTTTCACCATGACCGGCATGTTCCTGCCGCTGGTGATCTTCGTCCAGACGGTGCGCGGGATGAGCCCGACCACGGCGGGCCTGCTCACCGCGCCGATGTCGTTGCTGTCCGGGATCATCGGCCCGTTCGTCGGCCGGGCCTCCGACCGCGTCAACGGCCGGTACCTCGTGATGGGCGGGCTGGCCGCGCTCGCGGCCGGGCTCGGCATCGTGGCGTGGCAGGCGACGCCGGAGACGAACCCGTGGGCGCTGACCCCGGCGCTGCTGGTCTGCGGGCTGGGCATCGGCTGCATCTTCGCGCCGATGAGCAACCTCACCATGTCCTCGGTGGAACCCCGCCTCGCCGGGACGGCGTCCGGGATCTACAACACCTCGCGCCAGGTCGGCGGCGTCCTCGGCAGCGCGGCGATCGGCGTGCTGCTGCAGGCCCGGATCACCGCGTCGATCTCCAGTGAGGCAACGAAAGCGGCGACGTCATTGCCCGAGCAGTACCGGGCGCCGTTCGCCGAGGGCGTCGCCCGCGGCGCGGCCTCGGCGGGTGAGTTCAGCGCTTCGAGCGGCTCGAACCCGATGCCCGGTCTTCCGGCGGACATCGCCGCGCAGGCACAGCAACTCGCACTCAGCGCCGTCCACAATGGACTTACGGACGCCGCGAAGACGACGCTGTTGCTGCCGATCGCGGTGCTGGTGCTCGGCATCGGCGCCGCGGCGATGCTGCGGCGGGTCGCCCCGCGTCAGCCGGTTCCGGCTGCCGAACCAGCCGCTTCCCGGAGCTGAAACTGGCCTCCTTCGCAGCCGTCAGAAGGCTGCGAAGGAGGCCCACACCGCGGGAGCGGGTTTTCAGCGGCGCCGGTAGGAAAGGCCGTACCCGTACGGGAACAGCGCCTGCTTGCCGTCGCCGACGTTGATCGGTTCCTGCGCGGAGTTCTTCGGCCAGCTGAAGCTCAGCTTTCCGGTCGGGTTGTAGTCGCCGTAGAGCACGTCGGCGACGCCCGCGCCTTCACTGCCCGGCAGCCACGCGGCGACCAGGCCGTCGAACTGCGGCAGCTGCGCGCCGAGGTCCAGCACCCTGCCGGAGACGGTGACCACGACCAGCGGGACCCCGGACGCCTTGAGCTTCGCGATCGTGGCGAGGTCCTCGGCGTCCAGTCCGAGACCGTTCGGCCGGTCCCCCTTTCCTTCCGCGTAAGGGGTTTCCCCGACGACCGCGACAGCGACGTGGTAGCTCTTGTCGATCCCGTTGCCCGCCTTGTCGAAGGTGACCGTGGTGTTCTTCCCGGCGCCCGCTCGGAGTCCGTCGAGGATCGTGGTGCCGGGAATCGCGGGACCGCTCTGGCCCTGCCAGGTCAACGTCCAGCCACCGGACTGGTTGCCGATGTCGTTCGCGTTCTTGCCGGCGACGAAGATCTTGTTGTCGTTCTTCTTCAGCGGCAGCACACCGTCGTTCTTCAGCAACACCTGCGATTCCCGCACCGCCTGACGGGCGAGGTCACGGTGGGCCTTGCTCCCGAAATCCTTCTGCAGCGAGCGATCCGTGTACGGGTGCTCGAACAGGCCCAGTTCGAACTTCTTGGTGAGAATGCGCCGGTTCGCGTCGTCGATCCGCGACAGCGGGACGTGCCCGGCGGCGACCTCGCCCTTCAGCGTGCTGATGAACTTGAGGTAGTCGTAGGGCACCATCACCATGTCGATGCCCGCGTTGATCGCCTGGGCGACCTCGGCCGGGGTGAAGCCCTCCTTGCCGTCGATCTGGTCGATGCCGTTCCAGTCCGAGACGACGAAGCCGGAGAAGCGCAGCTCTCCCTTGAGCAGATCGGTGATCAGGTACTTGTTGCCGTGGTCCTTGACGCCGTTCCAGCTGTTGTAGCTGACCATCACCGAGCCGACACCGCGATCGACGGCCGCGCGGAACGGCGGCAGGTGGATCGCGCGCAGCTCACGCTCGCTGATCTGGGTGTTGCCCTGGTCGACGCCGCCGGTGGTGCCGCCGTCGCCGATGAAGTGCTTGGCGGTGGCGAGCACGGACGCCCTGTCACTGAGCCGCCGCCCCTGGAGGCCGTCGATGATCGCGCTGTTGGTGACGGCGTTGCGCGGCACTTCGCCGTAGGACTCGTAGGTCCGGCCCCAGCGGTCGTCCCTGGCCACGCACAGGCACGGCGCGAATCCCCATTTGACGCCGGTCGCGGCCGATTCGCTCGCGGTGACCGCGCCGATGCGTTCCATCAGGCGCGGATCGTTCGCGGCGCCGAGGCCGATGTTGTGCGGGAAGATCGTCGCGCCGTAGACGTTGTTGTGGCCGTGCACAGTGTCGGCGCCGTAGATGGTCGGAATCCCCAGTGGTGTGGCGAGCGCGGCGCGTTGATAGCCGTCGATCATGTCGGCCCAGCCCTGCGGCGAGTTCGGCGTCGGCACCGAGCCACCGCCGGAGAGGATGGACCCGAGCCGCGCGTCGGCGGCCTGCTGCGGGGTCGCGGCCAGCCGCTCGCCCTCGGTCATCTGGCCGATCTTGTCGTCGAGGCTCATCCGCTTCATCAGGTCGGCGACCCGGACGGGCACGGGAGCGTGCGGGTTCTTGTAGAGCGGTGCCTGCTCGGCGGACGCCACCGGCGTCAGCGCTGTCGCGGACAGGACAAGCCCGGCGAGCACGGCGGTCTGCGTCGCGCGCAGCGTCCTTCCAGTGCGCGATCTTGCGGTGCGTGATCTTCCGGGGCGGAGGCGGGACGTCATGGGTTCCCTCCGAGATGATCCTTCGGACATATGTTGTGAGCCACAACAAACTAGCCGGGAGGACACGTGTCGCCGGTCACAATTCGGCAACACAGGGCGCCCCGGTACCGTCCGCTTGTGCGTTTCGTCCTCGCTTCCCAGTCCCCTGCCCGCCTCGCCGTCCTGCGTTCCGCCGGCCTCGACCCGAGCGTCGTGGTGTCCGGCGTCGACGAGGACGCGGTGGCCGCCGCCCTGGTCGAGCCTGCCCCGGCCGAACTCGTCACCGCGCTGGCCACGGCGAAGGCCGAGACCGTGGTCGGCGCGATCGCGAGCGAGCACACCGACGCGGTGATCGTCGGCTGCGACTCGATGCTCTCGATCAGCGGCGAGATGGTCGGCAAGCCGGGGACCGCCGAGGTCGCGCGGCGACGGTGGCAGGCGATGGCGGGCAAGTCCGGTGAACTCCTCACCGGCCACGCCGTCGTCCGCGTCGAAGGCGGCGAAGTGACGAAGGAGGCGTCCGGCACCGAAGTCACCAAGGTCCACTTCGGCACCCCGAGCGCCGACGAGCTCGATGCCTACCTCGCGAGCGGCGAGCCCCTCGCGGTGGCTGGCGGATTCACCCTGGACGGTCTCGGCGGCTGGTTCGTCGAGGGCATCGAAGGCGATCCGTCGAGCGTGATCGGGATCAGCCTGCCGTTGACCCGCCGGCTGCTCGCCGATGTCGGCGTGAGTGTCGCGGATCTCTGGCAGCCTCCCACATCCTGAGAAGGTCACCACACGATCGGGTGATTCGGAAGAGTTCCTCCCTGCCTACCGTTCTGCATAACCGGCAGACAGGAATCACCGAACTCCCGGAGCGTCCTCGTGTCTTTCGTACGGACCTACACCAAGCCGAAGGTTTTCGCGGCCGCGGTTCTCGGCTCCCTCGTCGTCGGCGCGCTGCTCGGCGTCGTGGCGCGGAGCACCGGGGCCAAGTGGCTGACGAGCCTGCTCGACCAGATCGGCACGATCTTCACCACGCTCCTCCAGATCGCGGTGATCCCGCTGGTCTTCACGGCCATCGTGGTCGGGATCAACAGCCTGCGCGGGCTCGGCGGCGGGCGCACCGCGGCCCGGCTCGGCGGCAAGACGGTGCTGTGGTTCGCGATCACGTCGTTCATCGCCTCGCTCATCGGCATCGCGATCGGCCGGATCTTCAACCCCGGCAGCGGTGGCCTCGGCGGGGCCGCGGCGACCGCGAAGAACGCCGACAAGGCCGCGAAGAGCGTCGACCACTGGGGTTCCTGGGACGCCTTCATCAACGGGCTGCTGCCGCAGAACTTCGTGAAAGCGTTCTCGGAGGGTGAGACGCTGCAGGTGCTCTTCCTGGCACTGGTGATCGGCGCCGCCGCGTACAGCCTGGGCGACAGGGCGAAGCCGTTCGTCGACTTCACCACCAGCGTCTTCGAGGTCATCCAGCGCTACCTCGGCTGGATCGTCCGGCTCGCCCCGATCGGCATCATCGGCCTGATCGGCGCGGCGGTGGCGAAGTACGGCGACGCGCTGTTCCGGCCGCTGTTCTCCACCACGCTCGCGGTATACGTCGGCTGCCTGCTGGTGCTGTTCGTGGTGTACCCGATCCTGCTGCGGTTCGTCGCCAAGGTGAGCCCGCTGAAGTTCTTCGCGAAGGCGGGCACGGCGATCCAGTTCGCGTTCGCCTCGCAGTCCTCGTCCGCGACGCTGCCGCTGACCCGCCAGTCCGCGGTGAACCTCGGCGTCCAGCCCGCGTACGCCGCCTTCGCGACTCCGCTGGGCAGCGCCACGAAGATGGACGGCTGCGCGGCCGTGTTCCCGGCGATCGCGGCGATCTTCGTCGCGAACCTTTCCGGGGTGTCGCTGAACTTCTGGCAGTACGCCGGGATCGTCGTGGTCGCCGTGGTCGGCGCGCTGGCCACCGCCGGGACAACCGGCTGGCTGACCGCGTTCACGCTGACGACGTCGTTCATCGGGCTGGACGCCAAGCAGGTCGCGCTCGGCCTCGCGCTGATCTACTCGGTCAACCCGATCATGGACATGATGCGCACCGCGACGAACGTGGCGGGCCAGATCGTCGTCCCGGTCGTCGTCGCTCGCGGCGAGGGCCTGCTCGACGAGGGCATCCTCAACGCGCCCACCACCCCGCCGCAGCACAGCGACGACGGCGCCGCGGCCCGCACAATCACCTCTCCGTCCCCCGCCTGACCTGCGAAAAGGGAGCAAGGGACCTTTACTCACGTTTGGTTAGCGTGGCTAAACGAGCGTGCGTAAAGGTCCCTTGCTCACCTCCGGGGCCCGGATGGTCGACTCACGACGGGCAGGCGTGCAGGTCGGCGCGGGTGAGCCGGACATCGGGCCAGCCCCGCAGTTCCGACGGCGACGTCACCTTCCAGGTGCAGCCCATCGACGTGCCCGTGAGGTCGTACACCTCGGCCAGCACGGGCGAGGCCTGGCACGTCGGCGTCCCCGGGGTCGAACCGGGGCATTCGTGCCGTACCACGATCACGTCGGGGGCACCGTCCGCGCTGACGTCGTAGAGCGACAGCGTCCCGGCATCGGCGAAGTACGGCTTCCCCGAGTCCTCCCACGTGCCGCCGCGATTGACGATCAGCTCGCCGTAGGAACCGCCCGCCGCGTCGTTCGCCTCGCCGCGGATCAGGCAGGCCGACGTCGACCCCTCGATGCAGCGCAACGAATCCTTGCCGAGCCGCACGCCCATCTCGGCGATCGTCAGCTCGATCGTGATGCCCGGCTCGGGGCCGATCCGGACGCGCCCGGCGCCGCCCTGGGCGGAGTCGAGCAGGACCACCGGGGTGCTGCCGACGGTCATCGCCGCGAGCTGATGGCACGGGCCCGCACCGCAGGTCGACGTCGGCGGCGGCGGGCTTGCCGAGGGGGCCGCTGCGGCGCCGTCGCCACCGTCCGTGTCCGGATGCGGCCGCAGCAGCACGACGCCTGCCAGCGCCGCCGCCGTCACCACCGCCGCGAGCAGCGCGGTGAGCAGCGCCGATCGCGGCGGCCGCAGTCCTGTACTCCGCATGTCCCAGAGCGTAAGCGACCTCGCTCTCGGTGTCCGTCTATGTTGTGCCCGTGACGAACCCCGATTTGCCTCCAGCCCTGTACCTGCCCACGAGTGAGACGTCGGAAGATCACTCGGGCGCGTCGATCGAACTGCGCAAGACCCCGGACGGCCGGACCGCGCTGGTCGCCTTCACCTCGCTCGACCAGCTGGTCTCCTGCTGCGGCGAGCACCAGCCGTGGGCACGCGTGGCCACCGACTACCTGCCGTCGATCCACCAGGCCCGCCCGTACGACGTGATCGTCCTGGACTCGCCGCTGCCCCAGCATCTCCGCCACACGGAGCACGCCTGACGGCGAGGTTACGGCCGATTCGGCGCGATGAAGAACACAAGCAATCCACGACGTCTGATCCGTAGACTCCCCAGGTGCCGTGTCATGCGGTCAGCAGAGTAGCTGTCGGGACAGGAGGAGGTGCGTGGTGACCGAGCAGGTCAGCGCGACGGTGACCAAGATCCTGGTCGCCAACCGGGGCGAGATCGCGGTCCGCGTGATCAGGGCGGCGAAGGATGCCGGACTGGCCAGCGTGGCGGTCTACGCCGACCCCGACCGCGACGCGCCGCACGTCAGACTGGCCGACGAGGCTTTCGCGCTGGGCGGCACGACCGCCGCCGAGAGCTACCTCGTGTTCGACAAGCTGCTCGACGTCGCCAAGCGTTCCGGCGCCGACGCGGTCCACCCCGGCTACGGCTTCCTCTCCGAGAACGCCGACTTCGCCCAGGCCGTCATCGACGCCGGGCTGACCTGGATCGGGCCGAGCCCCCAGGCGATCCGCGACCTCGGCGACAAGGTCACCGCGCGGCACATCGCGATGCGTGCCGGCGCCCCGCTGGTGCCGGGCACGAAGGAGCCGGTCGGCGGCGCCGACGAGATCGTCGCGTTCGCCGACGAGCACGGGCTGCCGGTGGCGATCAAGGCCGCGTTCGGCGGTGGCGGCCGCGGGCTGAAGGTGGCGCGGACGCGCGAAGAGATCCCGGAACTCTTCGAATCCGCGACCCGCGAGGCGATCGCCGCGTTCGGCCGTGGTGAATGCTTCGTGGAGCGCTACCTCGACAAGCCGCGGCACGTCGAGGCGCAGGTCCTGGCGGATCAGCACGGCAACGCGATCGTCGTCGGCACGCGGGACTGCTCGCTGCAGCGGCGGCACCAGAAGCTCGTCGAGGAGGCCCCGGCGCCGTTCCTGACCGACGAGCAGCGCAAGCGGATCCACGAATCGGCGAAGGCCATCTGCAAGGAAGCCGGGTACTACGGCGCGGGCACCGTCGAGTACCTCGTCGCCACCGACGGCACGATTTCCTTCCTGGAGGTCAACACCCGGCTGCAGGTCGAGCACCCGGTGTCGGAGGAGACCACGGGGATCGACCTCGTCCGCGAGATGTTCAGCATCGCCCGTGGGGAGAAGCTGCGCTTCACCGAGGACCCGGAACCGCGCGGGCACTCGATCGAATTCCGCATCAACGGCGAGGACGCCGGCCGCGGCTTCCTGCCCGCGCCCGGCACCGTGACGAAGTTCGTCGCGCCGTCCGGCCCCGGCGTGCGGGTCGACTCCGGTGTCGAGGACGGCAGCGTGATCGGCGGGCAGTTCGACTCGATGCTGGCGAAGCTGATCGTCACCGGCTCCGACCGGCAGAACGCGCTGGAGCGCAGCCGCCGCGCGCTCGCGGAGATGGTCGTCGAGGGCATGGCGACGGTGCTGCCGTTCGACCGTGTGATCGTGGACGACCCCGCGTTCGTCGGGGACGAGAACGGCTTCTCGGTGCACACTCGCTGGATCGAGACCGAGTTCGACAACAAGATCGAGCCCTTCGTCGCGCCGGAAGCGGTCGAAGCCGAGGAGCAGCCTCGCCAGAACGTCGTCGTCGAGGTCGGCGGACGGCGTCTCGAAGTGTCGCTGCCGGGCGGGTTCGCACTCGAAGGCGCCGGTGGCGGTACGGCCGTCAAGGCGAAACCGCGCAAGCGGGCCGGCGGGGCGAAGGCGTCCGTCAGCGGCGACGCGGTGACAGCGCCGATGCAGGGCACCATCGTCAAGGTGGCGGTCGAGGAAGGCCAGCAAGTCGAGGCCGGGGAACTCGTCGTCGTCCTGGAGGCGATGAAGATGGAAAACCCGGTCACCGCACACAAATCGGGTGTCGTGACGGGTCTCGCGGTCGAGGTCGGCGCCGCCGTGACGCAGGGCACGCAGCTCTTCGAGATCAAATAGCCGAATAGGCACGGATGTCATGGCTGGTCACTCCCGACTCGGCCTACCATCGGTGATGTGAACGAGGTTCCGTCTCCAGAGCTCCGGATCAGCGACCGTGACCGCGAAACGGCGCTGACCGCGCTCGGCGAGCACATGAGTGCGGGGCGGATCGACATCGACGAATTCGGTGAACGATCCGCCCAGATCACCGCGGCGAAGACCCGCGGTGATCTGGTCCGGGTCTTCGCCGATCTCCCCGAGCCGCATCCCCGGTTCGACGAGACCTGGCAGGCGGTGTCCGCACCGCCGGTCCCCCAGGCCACGGCGCAGCCGCCCGCCGCGCCGGGCGCGACCGCGTGGTCACCGGCGCAGCGGGTGCTGGCCGGGATGCTGCCGCTGGTCTGGATCGCGGCGATCCTGCTGATGGTGACGACCGGCATCTCCTGGCTGATCATCCTGGTGCCGATCGGGCTGACCGCGGTCGGGAAGAGCCTGTGGGGCCAGGACTGGCACGGTCACGACCGGCACCGCCGCGAGCTGCGGGACCGCCGCCGCTATCGCGGCGAAGTCGACGGCTGAGCACGAGGAGCCGTCGTGGGCAACAAACCGGACATGCGCCTTTCCGACGCCGAACGCCAGGACGCGCTCGACGTACTGGAGGAGCACGTCCGCACGGGCAGGCTCGACCTCGACGAATACGGTGACCGCTCGGCGAAGGTGACCGCGGCGAAGCGCGTCAGCGAACTGGTGCCGTTGTTCGAAGATCTCCCGTCGCCGCGGCCGGGCGTCCTGCTCGCCGCGCCCGTCCCCGCCGCGCCGCGCGTGCCGGACACCCCCTCGCCGGGACGCTGGCTCACCGCGAGCGCGGTGCCGATCGCCGCTGTCGTGGCGATCGCGCTGTTCTTCCTCACCCGGGGCACGTTCCTGGTGTTCCTGCTGCCGATCGGGGTCGCGCTGGCCCTGGGCAGCCGCTGGCGCCGCTGATCCACCGATCGGTGGATGTCCTCGCTCATCGGCTGATCCCGCGAGACCCTGCGGGCTGGGAGAATCCGCTCATGTGGATGGTGGGCCTGCCGAGGGAGATCGACGCGCGCGGAGAGCGTCTCGGCGGTCCGATCCTCAGCGTGGTCAGCCTGCTCGTGCTCGGTGGCAGCACGATCTGGGCCGCGTTCTCCGAGCATGGGGACAGCACGTACTGGACCGGCACGCTGGCCATCGCCGGGGCGACCGCGGTGTGGCTGCTGGGCTTGGTCCCGCTGTTCCCGCGCCGCCACCGGCATCCCGCGCTCACCGCCTGCTACTACGCCGGTGTCCTGCTCGGAGCCGCGCTCCTGGTCAGCAGGGCCGACCTGTTCACCGCCTTCGCGTCGATGGGATATTCGCTGGCATTCGCGCTGTTCCCCGCCCGCTGGAGCGTGTTCGCGGTGGCGGCCACCGCGGTGATTCCGTTGCTGGTCAAGGGCGGTTTGGGGGCGGACACGAAAACACCGTCCTGGGTGATCGTCGCGTCGGTGGCGGGACCGATGCTCTACGCGGCGTGGTTCGTCGGCGTGGAGAGCGACCGGCGACGTCGCGCGAACACCGCGCTCGCCGAGACGAACGCGCGGCTGGAGAAGGCCTTGGAGGAGAACGCCGGACTGCACGCCCAGCTGCTGACGCAGGCGCGCG
This sequence comes from Amycolatopsis sp. NPDC059027, assembly GCF_042739735.1. NCBI lineage: Bacteria > Bacillati > Actinomycetota > Actinomycetes > Pseudonocardiales > Pseudonocardiaceae > Amycolatopsis > Amycolatopsis sp. NPDC059027. The sequence goes on from NZ_JBHYIK010000066.1 coordinate 29,067, forward strand.
AGGCGGGCGTGCTGGACGAGCGGCAGCGGATGGCCAGGGAAATCCACGACACGCTCGCGCAGGGGCTCACCGGCATCGTCACCCAGCTCCAGGCCGCCGAACGGGCCGTCGAGGACCCGCCCCGGCACCGGCGGCATCTGACGCAGGCGAACACGCTCGCGAGGGACAGCCTCAGCGAAGCCCGCCGCGCCGTGCAGGCTCTGCGACCGGAGCCGCTCGCGGAATCGCGGCTCCCCGACGCCGTCGCCGAACTGGGACGGCGTTTCGCCGAAACCTCCGACGCCGACGTCCGCACGGAGACGACCGGCGACGCGCGACCCCTGCTTCCCGAGTTGGAGGTCACGTTGTACCGCGTCGCGCAGGAGGCGCTGGCGAACGCCGGAAAGCACGCACAGGCAACAAGAATCGGCCTCTCACTGTCCTATTCGGACGATGTGGTGATGCTCGACGTCCGGGACGACGGCGTCGGATTCCGGCCCGGCGACGTCGAGGCACCGCGTACCGATGGCAGCGGGTTCGGGCTCCAGTCGATGCGGCAGCGGGTACGCCGGGTCGCGGGCTCGCTGGCGGTGGAAAGCGCACCCGGCGAAGGAACCGCGATCAACGCCCAGGTCCCGGCGATCCCCGCCTTCGGCGGCGAGGACGGTGCGTGCTGGTGATCCGGCTGCTGCTGACCGACGACCATCCGATCGTGCGCGACGGCCTGCGCGGCGCGTTCACCGGCGAGGACGACATCGAGGTGATCGGCGAGGCCGCCACCGGCGCCGAAGCGCTCGCCTTCGTGGCGAAACACCGTCCCGACGTGGTGCTGATGGATCTGCGTATGCCCCAGCTGGACGGGGTGAGCGCGATCCGGCGGCTCACGGCGGAGTTCCCGGCTGTCCGGGTGCTGGTGCTGACGACGTTCGACGCGGAGACCGACGTCCTGCCCGCGATCGAGGCGGGCGCGACGGGCTATCTGCTCAAGGACGCGCCCGTCGGCGACCTGCTGCGCGCGGTGCGGGCGGCCGCGCACGGGGAGTCCGTGCTGGCGCCGAGCGTCGCGGTGCGGCTGATGGGCCGGGTGCGCGAGCCCGCGCGGGGTTCGCTGACGCGCCGGGAACTCGAGGTGCTCCGGCTCGTCGCGGCCGGCGCCACGAACCGGGTCGCGGCGGGCAAGCTGTTCATCAGCGAAGCGAGCGTGAAGACGCATTTGCTGCACGTGTACGCCAAACTCGGCGTGAACGACCGCGCGGCCGCCGTCGGCGAGGCCTACCGTCGCGGCCTTCTCCAGCCCGGCGACGGGGCTGACTAGGCTCGGCCGGGTGGAACCGGTGGAGATCAACGCGGGAGCGTACTCCCTGCGCCAGCTGCGGGCCGACCGCCGCCTCGACGACCGGCCCGCGCTGATCGAGGCGTTCGCCGACCCGGCACATCGTCGTTACGTGCTGAACTACCGCGTCCGTACCCTCGACGAGGCGACGGAGTACATCGCGCTGCGGCTCGCCCAGTGGGCGGGCGACGAACGCTGCTCGTGGGCGGTCGCCGAACCGGAGACGGGACGGTTGCTCGGCGAGGTCGGCCTGCGAGAACTCGACCTCGCCGCCGGGTACGCCGAGGCCGCGGTGTGGGTGCACCCGGCCGAACGCCGCCGGGGAATCGCGAGTACCGCGCTGGATGCCGCGCTTCGCTTCGGTTTCGACGTCCTCGGACTCCGCGAAGTGAGCTATCGGTACGAGGAGAGCAACGCCGACTCCGCCGCTGTCGCCCGCCGCTGCGGCTTCACCCGCATCGGCCCCGAACCCGAACTCGCGCCGACCGGGGAATCCCTCATCCGCTGGCTCCGCACCGCCTGACCTGCGCCCCCGCTGCCCGGGAGAGCAAGGGACCTTTGCTATCGCCCGGGGGTCCCGCCATGCGCCAGCCCGTGAAGGCCTCCTTACCGGCGCTCAGTGCCGGTAAGGAGGCCTTCACGGCGGCGAATCGCCTGCGCCCTTTCTCAGCCCCTGTCCGTAGGCTGTTTGGCAGGGGCGCTCCGGGTGTCCTGAATCTTCCGTTCATTCCTTCAGCGGGCGGCTGGAGTTGTCCACAACGGCTCCGGCCATCCACAGATTTCCCGCGGCCCCGCCAAACGGCCCCCACCCTCGATACGCTGGTTGCAGGGGTGCCCCCGGGAGGGTGGGGGATGCTCTCAGGGATACAGGGTGGGGGATGCTCTCAGGGGTACGGGCAGGCGGACGGGTCAGCTGACGGGTTCGACGAGGCCCGCGCGGGCCTCAGGGGCGGCGGAGCGGAGGGCGTCGGCGGCCTCGTCGCTGGGCTGTGACTGGGATTCCCGCTCGGCGTCGACCCGCGCCTTGTACAGCTCGATCTCGCGCCGGATCTGCTCGGCCGACCAGCCGAGCACCTCGGCGACCAGCCCGGCCACCTGCTCGGCGCAGTCGACGCCGCGGTGCGCGTACTCGATCGAGATCCGCGTCCGCCTCGCGAGCACGTCTTCCAGGTGCAGCGCGCCCTCGTGGCTGGCGGCGTAGACCACCTCGACCCCGAGGTAGTCCGGCGCCGTCTCCAGCGGTTTGAGCAGCTCCGGGCGCCCGTCGGCCAGCTTGAGCACCTCGTGCACCAGCGAGCCGTACCGGTCGAGCAGATGCCGCACCCGGTACGGGTGCAGGCCGTGCTCCGCGGCGAGGTGATCGGCCTGGTTGACCAGCGCGTGGTAGCCGTCCGCGCCGAGCAGCGGGACCTTGTCGGTGATCGAGGACGGCGGCCGGCCAGGCAGGTCGACCACCGCGGCGTCGACGGCGTCGGCCGCCATCACCCGGTACGTCGTGTACTTACCGCCCGCGATCGCGACCAGCCCCGGCGCGACCCGCGCGACAGCGTGCTCGCGCGAGAGCTTCGACGTCTCTTCGCTCTCCCCCGCCAGCAACGGACGCAACCCCGCGTACACGCCTTCGATGTCGTCGTGCGTGAGCGGTGTCGCGAGCACGGAATTGACGTGCTCCAGCAGATAGTCGATGTCGTGTTTGGTCGCCGCCGGGTGGGCGAGGTCGAGGTTCCAGTCGGTGTCGGTGGTGCCGACGATCCAGTGGTTGCGCCACGGGATCACGAACAGCACGGACTTCTCGGTGCGCAGGATCATGCCCGATTCCGAGACGATCCGGTCGCGCGGGACGACGATGTGCACGCCCTTGCTCGCGCGCACCCGGAACCGGCCACGGCCACCGGACAGCCGCTGCAGCTCGTCGGTCCACACCCCGGTGCAGTTGATCACCGCGCCGGCCTGGATCTCGGTCTCCCGCCCGTCCTCGACGTCCCGCACGCGCACCCCGGAAATCCGGTCCGCCTCACGCAGGAAGCCGACGACCTGGGTGGAGGTGCGGACGACGGCGCCGTAGTGCGCGGCGGTCCGCGCCACGGTCATGGTGTGCCGGGCGTCGTCGGACTGCGCGTCGTAGTACCGGATCCCGCCGATCAGCGCGGACCGCTTGAGCGCCGGAACCATCCGTAAAGCACCCGCACGGGTGAGGTGTTTCTGCCCCGGAACGGAACGCGCGCCGCCCATGGTGTCGTACATCAGCAGCCCCGCGGCGGTGTAGGGCCGCTCCCAGACTCGGTGCGTCAGCGGGTACAGGAAGCTGACCGGCTTCACCAGATGCGGCGCGATCGTGGTGAGCATCAGCTCGCGCTCCCGCAACGCCTCCCGCACCAGGCCGAACTCCAGCTGCTCCAGATAGCGCAGCCCGCCGTGGAACAGCTTGCTCGACCGGCTCGACGTGCCGGACGCGAGGTCACGGGCCTCGACCAGCGCGACCCGCAGCCCGCGGGTCGCCGCGTCGAGCGCGGTGCCCGCGCCGACGACACCCCCGCCGATGACCACGAGATCGAAGGTCTCCTTGCCGAGGCGCTGCCAGGATTCCTCGCGATGGAGCGGACCCAGCCGCGCCGGGTTCTGGTCGGCTTCGCGCTGAGAGCTGGTCACGTGACACTCCTCCTCGGTACTCAGGGTTCCAGCATGGCACGTCCCGGTGACCATCCGCGCACCCTGGGATGACACGTGTGGCGTAACCCTCGACGATCTTGGAAACATGACTGCGTACGGCGCTGGAAGCAACTCGTACGCACAGGTAACGTCCCCGGGACGTGGGTCGGCAATGGCGCCGTACAACGCAGCTGAGCTCGGCCCTGCGCGCAAAGTGTCCAGTGTGGAGGTCAGAACGTGAGTGCGGGAGCCATCTTCGTATGGGAGCTGCTGGGGACAGCGGCACTCATCTTGCTGGGTAACGGTGTCGTGGCGAACCATGTGCTGCGCAAGAACAACGGCCACGGCGCGGGAACACTGTTCATCACCTTCGGCTGGGCGTTCGGCGTGTTCACCGGCGCCAGTATCGCCGCGCCGAGCCAAGCGCACCTGAACCCGGCCGTGACGCTCGGCCTCGCCATCGCCGGGAAGACCTCCTGGGCCGACGTCCCCTTCTACGTGCTCGGCCAGATGGTCGGTGCGATCATCGGCGCCGTGCTCTGCTGGGCGGCGTACAAACTCCAGTTCGACGACCACCCCGAGCCGGGCGAGACGCTGGGCATCTTTTCCACCGCACCGCAGATCCCGAACAAGGTGTGGAACCTCGTCACCGAGATCATCGGCACCTTCGTGCTGGTGGCCTGGATCCTGCTCAGCCCGACCTTCAGCGGTACCGCAGGCACACCGAACTTCGGCAACTCGGCGCTCGGCTACGCCGGTGTGTCCTTTGTGGTCCTGGTGATCGGCATCTCGCTCGGCGGGCCGACCGGCTACGCCATCAACCCCGCCCGCGACCTCGGCCCGCGCATCGCCTACGCCTTCCTGCTGCCGATCAAGCGCAAGCGGGACGCGGACTGGGGCTACTCGTGGGTCCCGGTCGTCGGCCCGCTGGCAGGCGGGGCGCTGGCCGCGCTGCTCTACCTCGGCGTGCACAACCTGACCTGAGCCCACCCCAGCAACGACTTTGGAGCCGACAAGCATGACTTCCTACGTAGCCGCGATCGACCAGGGCACCACGTCGACCCGCTGCATGATCTTCAACCACTCGGGCCGGGTGGTGGCGGTCGACCAGCGCGAGCACGAGCAGATCTTCCCGAAGGCGGGCTGGGTCGAGCACAACGCCGAGGAGATCTGGGAGAACACCCGCGCCGTCGCCGCCGGCGCGCTGGCCAAGGGGGACCTGCAGCCGGGCGACATCGCCGCGGTCGGCATCACCAACCAGCGCGAGACCTCACTCGTCTGGGACCGCACCACCGGCAAGCCGGTGTACAACGCGATCGTGTGGCAGGACACCCGCACCGACCGCATCGTCGCCGACCTGGGCGACCTCGGCGGCGGGCAGGAACGCTACCGCGCCAAGACCGGGCTGCCGCTGGCGACGTACTTCTCCGGACCGAAGATCAAGTGGATCCTCGACAACGTCGAAGGTGCCCGCGAGAAGGCCGAGGCGGGCGACCTGATCTTCGGCAACATGGACACCTGGGTGCTGTGGAACATGACCGGCGGGGTCGACGGCGGCGTGCACGTCACCGATCCGACCAACGCCTCGCGCACCCTGCTGATGGATCTCGACACCCTGTCGTGGGACGCCGACATCGCCGCGGAGATGGGCGTCCCGCTGTCGATGCTGCCGGAAATCCGCTCGTCCTCGGAGGAGTACGGCCGGGTCCGCGCGCGGGGCGCGCTGGCCGGGGTACCGATCGCGGGCATCCTGGGCGACCAGCAGGCCGCGACCTTCGGACAGGCGTGCCTTTCGCCCGGCGAGGCGAAGAACACCTACGGCACCGGCAACTTCGTCCTGCTCAACACCGGCACCGAGAAGGTGATGTCGGAGAACGGCCTGCTCACCACGGTCTGCTACAAGATCGGCACCAACGACACGGTGTACGCGCTGGAAGGTTCCATCGCGGTCACCGGTTCGCTTGTGCAGTGGCTGCGCGACAACCTCGGCCTGATCTCGTCGGCCGCCGAGATCGAGCAATTCGCCGGCACCGTCGAGGACAACGGCGGCGCGTACTTCGTCCCGGCCTTCTCCGGCCTCTTCGCGCCGTACTGGCGCTCCGACGCGCGGGGCGCCATCGTCGGCCTCACCCGGTACGTCAACAAGGGCCACATCTCCCGTGCGGTGCTCGAGGCCACGGCGTTCCAGTCGCGCGAGGTGATCGACGCGATGAACGCCGACTCCGGCGTACCGCTGAAGTCGCTCAAGGTCGACGGCGGCATGGTCGTCAACGAACTGCTCATGCAGTTCCAGGCCGACATCCTCGGGGTGCCGGTGATCCGCCCGGTGGTCAACGAGACCACCGCGCTGGGCGCCGCCTACGCCGCCGGGCTCGCCGTCGGCTTCTGGAAGACCGAGGACGACATCCGCACCAACTGGGCCAAGGACAAGCAGTGGGACCCGTCGATGGACGACGCCCGCCGCGAATCCGAGTACCGCAACTGGAAGAAGGCCGTCACCAAGACCTTCGACTGGGTCACCGACGAAGCCTGACCACCGGGGCCAGCGGTATCGGGGGACCTTTGCTCTCGTTCGGCGCGAGCAAAGGTCCCTCGCTCCTCCGGCCCGGACCTCACGACGTCGGCGCAGCGGCCAGCGCACCGCCACCTGTCTGCGGTGCACCTCGGGGTTTGACCGCCACCTGCCCGCCCGGCTTCGCCGGCACGGGCTTGGCGGTCGAGGCCGACGGCGGCTTCGGTGGCGCGGGCGACGTCGGCCCCGGCACCACGGTGAACGTGGCGGTCAGCGTCTTCCCGTTGTATTTGCACAGATAGCTGGCCTTGTAAGTCCCGGGCCGCGAAGTGGCTTTGCCCTTGCCACTCCACACGCCCTCGATACCCGCCTGCTTGGACAACTGGATCGGCTCCGCGAAACCGTCCGAATGCGCCTGCTCGGTCGCACCGCAGATCGGATACCCCGCCGTCACCGTGAGGATTTCCCCTGCCCGCACCGGATTCGGCTCGACGATGAGGCTGTCCTCCTCCGCGGCACCAGCCGGAGCCGCCGCGAACAACACCGCCGACCCCAGCACACCACCCGCGACCAAGGCAGCCGCCACCCGGGAACGTCCGCGCGTTCCGGCATTGTGCGCGCTCGCGCGCTTTCCTTTTGTCATACCCGGAATACGCCTGGCGTCGCTGTGAAGTTGTCGGTGAAACGAACGAATACTCAGGCATCCCACCCTTCCGGGCTCCCGGACCGCTCGTTCGGCGCGATCAGCCGGAACGACGCGCCCTGATCGTCCACGACCGCCGTGACCCGGCCGTACGCCGAATCGGCGGGCGGGGCCACGACCGTGCCGCCCAGCTCGCTCACCTTGGCCGCACCGGCATCCGCATCCGCGACGGCGAAGTACGTCGTCCAGTTGGCGGGTACCTCGGGCGGGGTGTCCGCGGGCAGCAGCCCGATGCCACCGGCGGGACGGCCGTCGATGTCGAGCGTCGCGTACCGGAATCCCTCGGCGGAAATATCACCGAACGAGTAGCCGAAAACCTCGCCGTAGAACGTCTTCGCCGCTTCGTAGTCGCGGGTCATGATCTCGTTCCACGCCTGCGTTCCCGGCGCCTCCAGCACCTGTGTGCCGAAGTGCCTGCCCGGCTGCCACAGGCCGAACACGGCACCGGTCGGATCGGCCGCGACGGCCATCCTTCCCTCCGCCAGCACGTCCATCGGCGCCATCAGGATCTGCCCGCCCGCCGCGGTGACGGCGCCCGCCGTCTTGTCCACATCGGACACCGCGAGGTAGGTGGTCCACACCGTCGGCATCCCGGCCTGCTCCGGCGGGATCTGACCGATCCCGGCGACCGGGCGGCCACCCAGCATCGCCATCCCGTAGTGGCCGGTCTCCTCGCCGCCCACCTGGACCTCCCAGCCGAGCAGCGCGCTGTAGAAGCCGACGGCCTTTCTCTGGTCGGGCGCCATCAGGTCCACCCAGCAGGGTGTCCCATCCGGCCAGCGTTCATCGCGGAACAACATTTCGGATCTCCCGGTCCGTAGGCAACGCCGGCTTGTGTCGGCCGTCACAGTGTTGCACCGGGGACCGACAAAAACGGGAGCGTCCGCTCAGCCCATCGTCCCGCCGTCACCCGTCTGAGGGGCCCCGACCGGAACCCTGCTCACCTGGCGCCCGCTCGCGGGCACCGGTTTCGGTACCGGCCGCGGCACGGGCCTCGGCGGCGCGGGAGCAGCGGGCGTGGTCGTGGCCGTCCTGGGCGCCTTGACCGCGAAATTCCCGCTGACCGTGCGCTTTCCACACAGCGCGGAGACCGGGTAGAACCCGGGTCTGGCGTCCGGGTGCACATGCCCGATCGCGTTCTGGACCAGCTTCGGTGTTTCGGTGACGATTTCGAACGCACCGACGTCGAGCACCGGCGAAGTCACCTTTCCGAGTTCCTCACGCGGACAGCCGACGGCCACGAGCACGTCGTCACCCGGCAACGCGGGTTGCAACGAGACGGACACATAGGGATAAGGCGACAACGGCTCGGCGTCCGGCGGCTGCGACGGTGCCGGCTGCTCGGAGGTCCCCAGTGGAGCGGGGTCCGCGAATCCGGCGGCAGGCACCGCCAGCGCCAGTCCGCACGCCAGTGTCGCGGCGATCGAAAGTCTCACCCTGGTCACCTCACGATCAGCTGCGCGTAGACGATGATGTTGTCCAGATAGCTGTGCGCGTTCCGGTCGAAGGCCCCGCCGCACGTGATGAGCCGCAGCTCCGGCGTGTTCGTGTCGCCGTAGACGGCGTCGGTCGGGAAGCGGTCCTTGGCGACCTGGTCCACCTTGGTGACGGCGAACCACGCGGTCGAACCGTCCTTGCGGGACACCGAAACCTGGTCACCCGGCGCGAGTTCGCGCAACCGGTAGAAAATCCCCGCCTGCTTGTTCCCGTCGACATGGCCGAGAATCACCGCGGGCCCCGTCTCCCCCGGCGTCGGACCGTTCTCGTACCAGCCGGCCTGCAAGGGGGTCTCCACCGGCGGCACCTGCACGGTGTTGTCCGGGTTGAGCCCCAGCGGGATCAGCGAAGACCGCGCCCCGATCTTCGGGATGTCCAGCGAAACCGGGGTCGCCTTGGCCATGCCCTGTGCCTGCGGCTGCGCGACGTTCTCCCCGCCGGCCGGGCTCTTCGCCTCCTGCTGCGTGTTCACCGGCGGCTGGGCACGCGTCTGGCCACCGGACCTGGCCGTCGAGAACACCAGCACCAGTGCCGCGATCACCGCGAGCAGGACCACCACGAGCGCGATCAGCGCCCGCCGGCTGCGCACCATCGTCGACGTCATTTCGTCCCCTCGGTACCTCTGTGGTGAGCGCGGGCCGCCCCGTCCCCCTGACGAGGCGGCCCGCTTGTCCCCCACGTCCGACAGACGCGGGACGACACCGGCGGAGTTGCCCCCGCCAGTGTCACGATTCGAACCCGGTCAGCGCTTCACCGAACGACGACGATAGAGCGCGAACCCCGCACCACCCGCGGCGAGCACACCGGCCGCTCCTGCCGCGACGAGCGGGCCGTTGTCCTGCTCCGGCGCGTCGGAGCCGCCGGTCTGCGGAGCGCCCGCGGGCACCTTCGCCACCTGCTTGCCCGGCGGCGCGGGCTTGGCCGGTGCCCGCTCCGCGGGCGCGTTCTTGACCACGAATTCGGCGGTGAGCTCGACGCCGTAGCAGGTGTACGAGACCGTGTAGGTCCCCGGTTTCGCGGTGGCGGGGATAGTGGCCTTGGTCTCCAGCACCGAGATGTTGTCCCATCCGACCATCGTGAACTCACCCGTCCCCAGCAGCGAAGAGGTGTACTGGGGCTTCGTCCGGAAGTTCTCCCAGCACTGGCCGCCGATGGACACCTCCTGCCCTGGCACGAAATACCCGGGGCCGGGCTGGTTCCCCCCAGGGCCGATAGAGATGGTGCCCGGAATCTGCCCCGGCTTCAGCGGGGTCCGGGTCGGGGTGTTCGACGGCGGCGGAGCGGTGACACTGGTGCTCACCGGCGGATTCGTGCTCGTGCTCGGCGAAGGCTGCTCAGCCGCGAACGCGGCGCCGGGCGCGAGCAGCAGGAATCCGGCGGTCACACCCGCGGCAATGCCGTACTTCATGATTTCCCCTCATCACGTAATGGGATTTCCCCAGAATGACCGGAACCTGGACAGCCCCGGTTTCCCCACAGTCAGCCCCCGTTTAACTGACATCCCCAAGACGCCGGGAACGAGGGCGAGGTTTACTCGGCAAAATAACGAAAATATCACCGTTCCGACGTGGTTTTCGCGCACAGAAAACAGTCCGGGCGAGCACCCGGACTGTTTTCTTTCGGACCGCCGAATACGCTGTCAGTCTTCGCGACGACGCCGATAGAGCACACAACCCGCGGCACCCACAGCGAGCACGCCGAGCGCTCCCGCCGCCACGAACGGCCCGTTGTCCCGCCCCGGCATGTCGCCACCGCCGGTCTGCGGCGCCCCGGACGGCACCTGCGTCACCTGTTTGGCACCGAGCACAGTGAAGGTGACACTCACCTTGCCGGTGTCGCACTGGAACGAAGCGGGGTATTCGCCCGGCTCGGCGTCCTTCTTCACGGTGGCCTGGCCCCGCGACACGGGCGCCTTGGCCGGGTCGTCCTGCGGACCACTCGGGCTCAGCGCACCGAAATCGAGGACCGGCGAACTCAGGTTCTTGATGTACTTCGCCTCGCAGCCGACCAGTACCGTGATCTTGTCCCCGGCGTGTGCCGCGTTCGGCTGCAGCTTCAGGAACGCCTTGGGGTTCCCCGGCGGCGTCGTCGGCGTGGTCGATGTGGTCGCCGTCGTCGTCGGAGATGTCGGCGTGGTCGTGGGACTCGACGTCGGAGATGTCGGCGCGGTGGGCGTCGCGGGCGTCGTGGTGGAGGTCGGCGAATCGGTCGCGAACGCGGCCGGCGCCGCGGCGAGGAATCCCGCGGCCGCGAATGCGACGAGAGCGGCGGAACGTTTCATGACACACCTCTGGATACCATTGTTTCGGGCAGGAGAAAGAGAATTCCGGTGCGCCGCGCACAGTTCCCCCTGCCGCCGGTCGGCACCTTTTCCCAACACTCGGAAGACGCTCTCCGCGTACGCGCGGTTGTCCGACTGGATAACGAACCGATCGCGATACGCCTACGCCGGGAACTCGTTGTCAGGCGCACGAAAAAGCCGCCGGGAAACCCTTGTCCCCGGCGGCCGGATCTCCTGCCGTGCCTACTCGGCCAGACTCCCGTCGCCTGCCTTCGCGGCGCCCGACGGCACCTTCTCGACCTGCGGAGCGGACACGGAAAACGTTGCGGTGTAAGACTTTCCCTCGCAGGTCACAGTGAGCGGGTAGTCCCCGGCCGCGGTTCCGGAGTTGAGCCACGCCACCGCGCTGACGTTCGCCTGAACCCCCATGACCGAGCCGAAGTCGTAGCGGCCGAAGGCCAGCACCGGGGACGAGAAGGTCGCGGTCTTCGGTGTCGGGCACTGCGCCAGCGCGACGTTCTGCGAGTCCCGCACGAACTTGTTCACCGAGCCGTGCTTGGCGGCCGTGTCGGCGTTGAGCTGGACGCTCACCCCCGCCGGGGCGGGCGCCGCGGGGCTGACGGGAGTGGGCTGAGCCGCCGCCGGGACGGCGAGCAGGCTCGCCCCCAGTACCGCCACCGCACCGAAAACCGCCGTCTTGCGCACCCGCGAACTCCTTGTCTTCCCGTTCCCCACAACGGTCAGGACGCATCGGGTGTTACGGGGTTGCGCCGCGAACGCGATCAGTCCAGATCGTCGTGGCGCATGAGCTGGCGACCCGCCTCGGTGATCGATCCGGACAGCGACGGGTACACCGAAAATGTCAGTGCCAGGTGGTCCACTGTGAGCTGGTTCTGGACGGCGAGTGCGATGGGAAGGATGAGCTCGCTCGCCGTCGGCGCCACGACCACCCCACCGACGACCACGCCGGTGGCGGGGCGGCAGAACAGCTTCACGAAGCCGCGGCGGAGGCCCTCCATCTTCGCCCTGGCGTTGGTCGCGAGCGGGAGCATGATGGTGCGTGCGGGCACCTCGCCGGAGTCGATCGCCTGCTGGCTGATGCCGACGGTGGCGATTTCCGGGTGGGTGAAGACGTTGGCGGCGACGGTCTTGAGCTTGATCGGCGCGACGCCCTCGCCCAGCGCGTGCCACATCGCAATCCGGCCCTGCATGCTGGCCACCGAGGCGAGCATCAGGACACCGGTGCAGTCACCGGCGGCGTAAATGCCGGGGACGCTGGTGCGCGAGACCCGGTCGACGGTGATGAAACCGCCGGGGCCGGGCTCGATGCCGACTCGCTCCAGGCCGATGTCGGTGGTGTTGGGGATCGAGCCGACGGTCATCAGCGCGTGGCTGGCCTCGATCACCCGGCCGTCGGCGAGGTGGACCTCGACGCCCTTCTCGGTGCGCTCGACCCGATCGGCGCGAGCGTGCTTGACCACCTCGGTGCCGCGCTGGGAGAACACTTCCTCCAGCACCGCGGCGGCGTCGGCGTCCTCGTGCGGGAGAACGCGGTCACGGCTGGAGACGACGGTGACCTTGACACCCATCTCGGTGTAGGCGGAGGCGAACTCGGCGCCGGTGACGCCGGAACCGATCACCGCGAGGTGTTCGGGCAGCTCGGCGAGGTCGTAGAGCTGACGCCAGTCGAGGATGCGCTCGCCGTCCGGCACGGCGCCGGGCAGCACGCGCGGGGTCGCGCCGGTGGCGATCAGGACGACGTCGGCGGGCAGCGTCTCGGATTCTCCACCCGGATGGGTGACAGCGACCTTGTGCGTGGCGAGGCCCGGCTCGTCGTCGCAGAAGCGCGCCGCGCCGGTGACCACGCGAACACCCTCGCGCTGCACCCTGGCGCGGATGTCGGCGGACTGCGCGAGTGCGAGACCTTTCACTCGTCCGTGGACGGTCGGCAGGTCGATGCCGGTGTCCGCGAGGTCGGTGTTGATGCCGAGCTCGCCCAGATCGTGCAGCTTGGCCAGCGCGCCCGAGGAGGCGATGAACGTCTTCGACGGCACGCAGTCGTAGAGCACGCAGGCGCCGCCGAGGCCGTCACGCTCGACGATCGTCACGTCGGCGCCGTGCTGCGCGGCGACCAGAGCCGCTTCGTAACCCGCCGGGCCGCCGCCCATGATCACGATCCTGGTCACCTGAGTCCTCCTAGTACGCGCGTACGGGGTGCGGCTTCACGGTACGCGGGCGGGTTGACGGACAGACGAAGTGGCCGGACACGGCATGTGCGTCCACTCGGGTGACGGATGGGTCGCTAGGCTGTCGGCGTGCCGTTGTATGCCGCGTACGGATCGAACATGGAGCCCGCCCAGATGCTGGAGCGCGCCCCGCACTCACCGATGGCCGGCACCGGCTGGCTCGAGGGCTGGCGGCTGACCTTCGGTGGCGAGGATCTGGGCTGGGAAGGTGCACTGGCCACGATCGTCGAAGATCCCGGCTCGCGGGTGTTCGTCGTGCTCTACGACGTCATCTCGCTGGACGAGGAGGGGCTCGACCGCTGGGAAGGCGGCGAGCTCGGGATGCACAACAAGATCCGCCTCCGGGTCCAGACGATGGACGGCTCGGTCTTGGCCTGGCTCTACGTCCTCGACGCCTACGAAGGCGGCCTCCCCTCCGCCCGCTACCTCGGCGTCCTCGCCGACGCCGCCGAAGCCGCCGGCGCCCCCGCCGACTACGTCGACAACCTCCGCACCCGCCCCTGCCAAGGCATCACCGGCTGATCACGCGAGTTCTCCGTCCAATCACGCCAGTTCGCCTCCCCAGCACACGAGATTCCCGCCTGATCACGCGATCTTGTGGCCTCGCTGCTCGAACACCGCGCCCAATGCCCGCAGCATCCGGCGCGGGTCACGGAGATCTGCCGCTGAAGCTCGAATCGTGACCCAACCGCGGCCCGCCATCCGTGCGTCCCGTTCGAGGTCGTAGCCATGCCGCTCCTCGTGAGCGGCGAATCCGTCGTATTCCAGCGCGATCCGGCACGATGGCCAAGCGAGATCGAGCACGTAGAGCTTGCGGCCGTCGATCGTGGTGATCTCGTACTGTGCTTCCGGAATCGGAAACCCCGCTTCCACCACGATCAACCGGAGAACGCTCTCCGGTGGTGATGCGGCCAGGCCCGTGGCGAGGTCGAGCAGCGTCCGCGCCCTGTGGATACCTCGCTTGCTCGGCCGCTCGTCCAAGCGATCACGCACGTTCTCCCGCAGGCGCCAGCGGTGGTCGGGAACAAGCTCCCCCAGGGCCTCGTCAAGCGCCGCGAAGGCCATGTGCTTGTCACCCGTACAGAGCAGGTCCGCCAAGGCCAGATCTACGGCGCAGACTCTCAGCCCGTCGAGTTCGATGACGTCAGTCGGCGCGAGTTCGCCACGATGCACCACCAACCCCGACTTGGACTTGATCTTCCGCTCCGGCGGCACAGTGATGTGGATCTCGGCGCTGTCGATCGCGGAAATCCCATGTAGGGCAACAGAAGTCGTCCCGGACAGAACCGCGGTCGTATCCGTCGCGAGCACGGCCGCTCGGGCGCGAGTCGCCAGATCGAGGGAAGCGGCCGCGTGTACGACCACCCCTCGCCACGGCTGGGTGAGCACGCCACTCGCCAAGCCCGCCAGCACAGCTCTCCGGCCAAGCAACTCGTCGGCTTCACGGCGGGTGACCACACCTCGTCGGCTATTCCAGTCGATCACACCGTCGAGGATCGGCGCTTTCCGCACCGGGCGATGACACTCCGCGCAATCTGTGGATAACTCCACCGGCTGTGGATAACCCCGCGACACGCGGGAACGTGACAGAAAGGCGAACCCGCGTGCTTACGAGGCGATGTCGCGTGATCAGACGGAGATCTCGCGTGATTAGGCGAGGGTGGTGAGGGCGGTGTGGACTAGGGTGCGGACGCCGACGAGGAGGGCGCGTTCGTCGAGGACGAAGGTGGGGCGGTGGATGTCCGACATCGGGGTGGTGCCGCCGGACCAGACGCCGAGGCGGGCGAAGGCGCCTTGGACGTGTTCGAGGTACCAGCCGAAGTCTTCGCCGCCGGAGGACTGCTCCGTGCCCGCGAGCGCTTTCTCCCCCAACGCGGCCTCGACACCGGCGCGCATCAGGGACACGCTCTCCGCGTCGCTCATCACCGGCGGGACGCCGCGGCGGTAGTCCAGCGAGAACCCGACCCCGGTCGGCGCGAGCAGCGACTCCACCGACGAGGCGACCAGCGGCTCCAGCATGGTCCAGACCTCGTGGTCGGCGGTGCGCAGCGTGCCCCGCAGCACGCCGTCCTGCGGGACGGCGTTGGCGGCCTGACCGGCGTGCACCGCGCCCCAGACCAGCACGGTCCCGGACCGCGGGTCGACCCGCCGCGAAAGCACCGACGGCAGCGACGTGATGACCGTGCCGAGCGCGTGCACCAGGTCGGCGGTCAGATGCGGCCGTGAGGTGTGCCCACCGGGCGAGGTCAGCCGCAGTTCGATGAGGTCGGCGGCCGAGGTCAGCGCGCCGACCCTGGTCCCGATGCGCCCGACCTCGAGCCGCGGGTCGCAGTGCAGCCCGTAGATCCGCTCGACGCCGTCGAGCGCGCCGGCCGCGATCATGTCCAGCGCGCCGCCGGGCATGACCTCCTCGGCGGCCTGGAAGATCAGCCGCACCTTGCCGGGCAGCTCGGGCGCACCGGCCAGCGCGCGGGCCGCGCCCAGCAGGATCGCGGTGTGCGCGTCGTGCCCGCACATGTGCGCCGCGCCGTCCACGGTCGACGCGTACGGCAGCGCGGTCGCCTCGGTGAGCGGCAGCGCGTCCATGTCGGCACGCAGCGCGACACACCGGTCACCCTGGCCGATGTCGCAGACCACCCCTGTCCCGCCGGGCAGGACCCACGGCTTGAGGCCGACGGCGCGCAAAAGAGTGACGACCAGTTCGGTGGTCGCGAACTCGTGCCGGGACAGCTCGGGGTGCGCGTGGATGTGCCTGCGCCAGGCGACGACGTCCGTCGCGTTCGCGCGCAGCCAGTCGTCGAGCCAGAACGGGCCGCGGCCCTCGCCGAGATCCTGCACCGGCGCCATGCTGACCCCGGCTTCGGAGATCAGCGCGCCGGGCGCCTCGGCCGTGGTGACCAGGCGACCCTCGGAGTCGTTCTGGTCGCCTGGAACGTCCGGTCGTGAATCGAGCACCGTCACGCCGCACCTCCTCCCGCAACACGGCTGGCCGACCCGATGCCCGAGATGGACGTATCGGGTGTCACGCAACGTGCCGTCAATCCAGTCTTACCCATTTGCCGATGATCGTGCACCATGCAGGCGGCAAGAGGCGCCTTCCGGACGGCGAAGGCAGACGGCCGGTAGTGGATCTGCGACGAACGGCGTCGCCGAATTCGGCCTGGGTGAACGGAGAGTGCTGCTCGGCTCGCGCTTGGTCGCGGCCGGGAACCAGGTCAGGACGACTTGCTCTTCTTGCGCTGCCTGCGGCCCAGGATGACGATCAGCAGCAGCAAGGCGGCGACGACGCCCGCGATGATCTTGTTGCGGCTCTTCTCTTTGTTCGCTTTGTCCGTTTCAGCGGGGTCCAGCACCGGCCCTGGCGGCTGCTGCCGCGGTGCCACCGACACCGACGCCGCCCCAGCGAGTTGAGCATTTACGGAGTACACGACAGAAGAAGCGGCGGGTACCTGGGCTGCCTGCGCGGGCGCGGCGCAGAGCACCACCAGTCCCAGCAACCCCGTGACCACCAGACTCCGCAGCTTCGTCATGACTTCCCTCCGTCACCGGTGCGTCCCACATTGTGCCCGCTCTCCGGCCGGGGTGTCACCCGCCACGCGGGGGCGCGGAGAACGCGTCCAGGATCCGCTGCGCGGCGAGCGTCGCGGTCAGCTCACCGTCCCGGACCGCCCGCTCGACGTCCGGAACGACCGCTCGTACCTCCGGATGCGCCGACAACCGGCCGAGCAGTTGCTCCCGCACCATCGACCAGGTCCAGTCGACCTGCTGCTGCCGCCGCCGCTCGGCCAGTTCGCCGGACGCGGACAGCTGGTCGCGGTGCCGGGTGATCTCGGCCCACACGCCGTCGAGCCCGGTCCCGGTCAGCCCGCTGCAGGTCAGCACGGGTGGCGTCCACGCCGCGTCCGGTCCGTAGATCATCCGCAGCGCGCCGGAAAGCTCGCGCGCCGCCCGTTTCGCCTCGCGTTCGTGGTTGCCGTCGGCCTTGTTGACGGCGATGACGTCGGCGAGTTCGAGCACGCCCTTCTTGATGCCCTGCAACTGGTCGCCGGTCCGCGCCAGGGTCAGGAAGAGGAAGCAGTCGACCATGTTCGCCACCGCGACCTCGGACTGCCCGACGCCGACCGTCTCGACCAGCACGATGTCGAACCCGGCCGCCTCCATCAGCACGATCGTCTCGCGGGTCGCCCGCGCGACGCCGCCGAGTGTGCCGGACGTCGGCGACGGCCGGATGAACGCGTTCGAGTCCACCGCGAGCCGGGCCATTCGGGTCTTGTCCCCGAGAATGGAACCACCCGTCCGGGTGGACGACGGGTCCACCGCCAGCACTGCCACACGATGCCCGGCCGACGTCAGGTCCGTACCCAGCTGGTCGATGAATGTCGACTTGCCGACACCGGGGACGCCGGTGATCCCGACCCGCTGCGCCCCGCCCGCCTGCGGCAGCAGCTCGACGAGCAGTTCCTGCGCCCGCGCGCGGTGGTCCTCGCGGTTCGATTCGACCAGCGTGATCGCCTTGGACAGGGTCCCGCGGTCACCCGCGAGGACTCCCTTGGCGTACGCCGCGACGTCGATCTTGCGGGGCAAAACTCAGGACTCCTGCACCGAAAGCTGGGACAGCAGGTCGATGGCGGCGTCCGCGATCACCGTGCCAGGCCCGAAGATCGCCGCCGCGCCCGCCTCCCGCAACGCGGGGTAGTCCTGCGGCGGGATGACGCCGCCGACGACCACCATGATGTCGGAGCGGCCCAGCTCGGCCAGTTCGTGACGCAGCGCCGGGACGAGCGAGAGGTGCCCGGCGGCCAGCGAGGACACGCCGATGACGTGCACGTCCGCCTCGACGGCCTGCCGCGCGACCTCGGCCGGGGTGGAGAACAGCGGGCCGACGTCGACGTCGAAGCCGATGTCGGCGAAGCCGGTGGCGATCACCTTCTGGCCGCGGTCGTGCCCGTCCTGGCCCATCTTGGCGACCAGGATGCGCGGACGGCGGCCCTCCTCCTCGGCGAACTTGTCGACGAGTTCGCGAGCCTTTTCCACGTTCTGCGACTTACCGACTTCCTCGCGGTACACGCCGGAAATCGTACGGATCTGGCCGGAATGCCGCCCCCACAGCTTCTCCAGCGCGTCGGAGATCTCGCCGACGGTGGCCTTCGCCCGCGCCGCGCCGATCGCCAGCTCCAGCAGGTTCCCGCCGTTGCCCGCGCCCTCGGTCAGCCGCCGCAGCGCGTCCTCGGTAGCCGCGGAATCCCGCTCCTCACGCAGACGCCGCAGCTTCTCGATCTGCTGTGCGCGGACACCGGCATTGTCCACTTTGAGCACGTCGACCTGCTCGTCCTCGGTGAGCTGGTACTTGTTGACCCCGATCACCGGCTGACGACCCGAGTCGATCCGCGCCTGCGTGCGCGCGGCGGCCTCCTCGATGCGCAGCTTCGGGATACCGGCGTCGATCGCCTTCGCCATGCCACCGGCCTGTTCGACCTCGGTGATGTGGCCCCAGGCCTTGAGCGCGAGATCGTGCGTCAGCTTCTCGACGAACGCGCTGCCGCCCCACGGGTCGATCACCCGCGTGGTCCCGGATTCCTGCTGCAGCACCAGCTGCGTGTTGCGCGCGATCCGCGCGGAGAAGTCGGTGGGCAGCGCCAGCGCCTCGTCCAACGCGTTGGTGTGCAAGGACTGCGTGTGGCCCTGGGTCGCCGCCATCGCCTCGACGCAGGTGCGGACGACGTTGTTGTAGACGTCCTGCGCGGTCAGCGACCAGCCGGACGTCTGGCAGTGCGTACGCAGCGAGAGCGACTTCGACGACTTCGGATCGAAGCCCTTCACGAGCTTCGCCCACAACAGCCGCGCGGCGCGGAGTTTGGCGACCTCCATGAAGAAGTTCATGCCGATGGCCCAGAAGAAGGACAGCCGTGGCGCGAACTTGTCGATGTCCAGTCCGCCGTCCATGCCCGCGCGGATGTATTCGACGCCGTCCGCGAGGGTGTACGCGAGTTCGAGGTCGGCGGTGGCTCCGGCCTCCTGCATGTGGTAGCCGGAGATGGAGATCGAGTTGTACTTCGGCATGTGCTGCGAAGTGAACGCGAAGATGTCGGAGATGATCCGCATCGACGGCTGCGGCGGATAGATGTAGGTGTTGCGGACCATGAACTCCTTGAGGATGTCGTTCTGGATGGTCCCGGCGAGTTTCTCCGGCGGCACACCCTGTTCCTCCGCCGCGACCACATACAAGGCCAGCACGGGCAGCACCGCGCCGTTCATGGTCATCGACACGCTCATCTTGTCCAGGGGAATCCCGTCGAAGAGCTGCCGCATGTCGTAGATGGAGTCGATGGCCACGCCCGCCATGCCGACGTCGCCGGACACGCGCGGGTGGTCGGAGTCGTAGCCGCGGTGGGTCGCGAGGTCGAAGGCGACCGAAAGGCCCTTCTGCCCGGCCGCGAGATTGCGGCGGTAGAAGGCGTTCGACTCCTCGGCGGTGGAGAAACCCGCGTACTGGCGGATGGTCCACGGCTGGTTGACGTACATCGTCGGGTACGGGCCGCGCAGGAACGGCACGATGCCGGGGTATGTGCCCAGGAAGTCCACATCGGACAGATCCTCGCCGGTGTACACCGGCTTGACGCCGATGCCCTCGGGGGTTTCCCAGGCCAGCGCGTCCGGGCCCTTACCGGTGGCCTCCTGGACGGCCCGCGCCCAGTCCGCGCGCTCGCCCGGCCGCGCCGAGCCCAGCTCGACGGAAGCGAAGTTCGGAACACTCATCGCGAAACTCCCAACTGGGCGTGGATGCCGCGCAGGACGTCGAGCGCGTCGCACCCGGCGAAGACGTACCCGCCGACACCGGCGTAGTCCTGGGGTTTTCCGGCCAGCAGCACGGTTTCCGCGCCCGCCTCGGCCAGGGACGCCGACGCCTGAACCGCATCGGCCGCGTAGGCGTCGTCGGTACCGCACAGGCACGCGATCCTCGCGCCGCTGGCGCGGAACTCGCCGGGCAGATCGTCGGTGGCGCCGGGGTTGACCGGCTCGATCCCGCCCGCCTGGAACAGGTTGGCCGCGAACGTGGCCCGCGCGGTGTGCGCGGCGACCGGGCCGAGCGTGGCGAGGAAGACGCGGGGCCGGACGCCGTGTTCGGCCAGGTACGCGTCGGACGCGTCGCGCAGGGCCTCGAACGCCTCGGCGTACCGGTGCCGGGGCAGCCCACCCTCCACAGTGGACGGCAAGGGCGCGCGCTCGACCGGTTTCTCCGTCAGGTTCGGGAATTCGCTGATGCCGGTGAGCGGGTCGCGCCGGGTGGCGAGCCGCTTCGCGCGCTTCTCCCAGGTCTCGGCGAGCCGCGCGGCCAGCGCACCGGACGCGAGCGAGGCCTCGATCCCGCCTTCGGCCTCGATCGCGGTGAATTCCGCCCACGCGGCGCGCGCGAGTTCGTCGGTGAGGTTCTCGACGTACCAGGAGCCACCGGCGGGGTCGATCACCCCGGCCAGCCGGGATTCCTCCAGCAACACGGCATGGGTGTTGCGCGCGATCCGCGCGGAGAACGCGTCGGGCAGGCCGATCGCGGCGTCGAACGGGAGCACTGTGACCGCGTCCGCGCCGCCGACCCCGGCGCCGAAACACGCCAGTGTCGTGCGCAGCATGTTCACCCACGGGTCGCGCTGCGTCAGCATCGCGGGCGAGGTCACGGCATGCTGCCGCATGCCGCGTGCCTCGACGCTCACCTCGGAGACCTCCGTGACGCGGGCCCACAACCGCCGCGCGGCACGGAACTTCGCGATGGTGAGGAACTGGTCGGCGGTGGCGGCGAGCCGGAACTCCAGCTGCCCTGCCGCGGCGTCGACGTCGAGGCCCGCCTCGGTCAGCGCCCGCAGGTAGGCGACCCCGGCGGCGATCGTGGCGCCCAGTTCCTGCGCGTCCGAACCGCCCGCCTCGTGGAACGGCAGGCCGTCGGCGACGATCGTGCGCAGCTTCGGGTACGCCGAGGCCACGCGGGCGGCGAGCGCGGCAGCAGGTGCCACGGCAGTCGCGGCGCCGGTGCGGGCGGCGACGCCGATCGGATCGGCACCGAGCGTGCCCAGCGCCGCGCTGGCCGGGATCTCGCGCTCGGCGTAGATCTCGAACAGCGCTTCGGCGGCGGCCTCGTAGCCGGCACCGGCGTCGAGGACGACGGTGGCCAGGTCGAGATAGACCTCGTTGAGCGCGTCGGCCAGCGCGGACACCGGCAACGCGCCCTCGCCGACGCGCAGCCAGACCGAACCGACGCCGCCTTCGAGATCGGCGAGGATGGCGGTGTTCGCGGCCTTGGCATCAGGCAGGACGTGCCGGGCGCGGACGTCCCACCCGGTACTCACCAGGCCCTGCGGGCGGGCACCGCGCACGAACGGCGGGAGACCGGGGAAGCCGGGCTCGCCGAGCGCGTCGCCGGCGGTGTAGAGCGGCTGGATCTCGATGCCGTCGTAGGTCCGCGTGACGAGCTTGCTCTCCGGCGCGCCAGCGAAGTCTTCGGGGAGTCTGCCGCTCTTGCGCAGCACGGCGGCCACCAGCTCCTGCCACTGCGCCCGCTCCGCCGCCGGGAACTCGGCGGCGAGGGCGAGTGCGGCGTCGGCGGTCTGCACTGACCCCGGCCCAGCCTCGTGTGTCATACCCAACGATGGTAGAGCCCTCACCCTGCGTCGTTCTGTGACACTTGTCGCGTCGAACGCTCTGGTTCCCGTGCCCGAAGACGCACGCTGAGTCCGCGGCTGTCGGGGTGATACGACACAATTGGGCGCGTGTCCACCTCCAGCGAATCCTCCCGCGTCGTCGCCGGGCGCTATCGGCTGCGGTCGGTGCTCGGAGCCGGATCGATGGGCACCGTCTGGTCGGCCTACGACGAGTTCCTGCACCGGCCGGTCGCGGTCAAGGAGATGAAGCTGCCGCCGGGCGTCCCGGCGTCGCAGGCGGACGAGCTGCGCGAGCGGACGCTGCGCGAGGCCCGCGCGATCGCGGTCCTGTCACACCCGAACGTGATCATCCTGCACGATGTCGCCCGCGACAACGACGAGCCGTTCGTGGTCATGGAGCTGCTGCCCTCGCGCAGCCTCGCGCACATCCTGCGCGACCACGGCCCGCTCACCGTGGCGCAGGCCGCCGCGGTCGGCATCGCCGTCGCCTCGGCGCTGGAGGCCGCACACGCCGCCGGGATCACGCACCGCGACGTCAAACCGGGGAACGTGCTGGTCGCCGGGGACGGCCGGATCAAGCTCACCGACTTCGGGATCGCGCGCAACGTCTCCGAGGCGACCATGACCCGCACCGGGATCATGCTCGGCTCGCCCGCCTACATCGCGCCCGAGGTCGCCTCGGGCGGGGCGGTCGTCCCTGCCGCCGACCTGTGGGGCCTCGGCGCGACATTGTTCGCCGCCGTCGAGGGCGCCGCACCCTACGACGCCGACGGCGATCCGCTGGAGACGGTCGGCAAGGTCGTCAACGGCAAGGTCCCGAAGCCCTCCCCCGGCCAGCTGGCCGACGTCATCTCGGCGCTGATGAAGAAGGAGCCGGCGAAGCGCATCTCGCTGCGCGAAGTGCGGCACCGGCTGTACCCGCTGCAGACCGGATCGGCACTCGACCTGTTCGGTCCCGAGCTGTTCCGCACCCCTGACGGCAAGAAGACTTCAGCGCAGCCGGACGCCACGGACACCCAGATCATCAAGACGGTCACCCCGGAACGGCAGGCCGAGGAAAGCGGCGCCGCGCTCGCGGCCGATCCCGGACCGCTGCCGTTCCTGCGCGGCGCCGAGAGCCCGGCCACCGCGTCGGCGGCCCTGCCCTCGCTCCCGCCGCCCCCGATGCCGCAGTCCCCCGTCCTCCCGCCACCTCCGGTCCCGGCCGCCCCACTGGCCCCGCTCGCCGCACTGGCCCCGGCGCGTCGGAGCGCGAAGGCGAGCGCGGTGCTCGCGGTCGTGTCGGTGCTGATCTTCCTGATCGCCGCGGGCGGCGGGTTCGTACTGGCCAGGACCGTCGGCGGGCAGTCGCTGCTGCCGGTGGCCGCGGGGGCGCCGGTCTCGAGCGGGCAGCCCGCGGTGGTCCCGCCGCCGATGCTCGTCACGCAACAGGGCAACTCGAACGCGGTCAACGGGGTCAAGGGCGGGCAGTTCACGCTCCAGGTCCCCGACGGCTGGCTGAAGTTCGTCGCCCCGCACCGCACGCCGTCCAACATCACCACCACCGTGGTGCAGTTCGTGTCGCCGGACGGGCGCCAGGCCATCCGGGTGGAGCGGCTGGCGGGTTACATGGCCTACACCGGCAACTCGTTCGCCGACTACGTCAACGACCTGAAGAAGAGCTACCCCGGGGACACGTTCTACCTGGCGAAGGAGGAGGACCTGCCGTCGAAGAACGGGCGCGCGCTGACCTACCGGACCACGGAACGTGCCGCCGCCAGGGGCGCCGAGACCTCCGGCGCGATCACCCGGTCGACCTTCGCGAACCTGATCGTGTCCCACGACGATCTCTGGGTGCTCTCGCTGACGGCGCCGTCCGAGCAGGAGGACACCGCGCGCACGGACATCTTCGACCGGGTCGCCCCGACACTGAAGATCACCGGCTAACAGTCGTCGCCGGACCGGTAGCCCGGCTGGAAGAGGCGCCGCGACTCGCGTTCCTGCGCGAACCTCCGCAGCCCGGCGAACAGGCGATCCCCGAGCACGCTGCCGACGACGGCGGCCTCGACGATCCGCTCCAGCGTCGGCAGGCCGATGGTGATGCCCAGGTCGACCACCGCGAGCTTCTGCGCGAGGTCGGCGTACTCGTCGAGCCGCGCGATCAGCTCGTCGTGCCCGAGGTCCCGGATCCGGCACAGGACGTCGATCACGTTCTGCTCGGTCCGGTCGTCGTCGTGCAGTTTCCAGCCGTGCCGTTCCGCGAGCCGCTCCAGCAGGCCCCGCGCCCAGGCGTGGTCCTCCGCGCTCACCTCGGCCGGTTCCGGGCTGAGCGCGTCGAGCGCGATCCCGAGCGCGTTGTGCGTCGTCTTGCTGCCGTCGACGGCCTTGAGCACCTCACCCACCGCGGCCAGGGACAGCCCGCCGACCTCGCGCAGCGCGCGGACGAGCTTGAGCCGCTGGACGTGCGTCGCGTCGTAGCGGGCCTGGTTGGGGCTGGTGCGCTCGCCGGGCGGTAGCAGGCCTTCGCGCAGGTAGTACTTGACGGTGGCCACCGGCACCCCGGACTCGGCGCTCAGCTCCGCCATCCGCATCCGTCTCACTCCGATCTCGGTGAGGGATCTCAGGGACATCCCTGAAGACTTCCTCAGGATGGATAGTTTAACTTCCCATAACGGAGAGCTTGACTATCCATTCTGGGAGGATCTCATGACCATCTTGGCCGACATCCGGACCAAGCCGTGGCAGTGGCACCGGCCCGCGACCGGGTTCGCCTTCGCGATGGCGGGCGCGGCCGTGCTGTGCGTCCTCGGCCTGTTCGCCGACCAGCGGACGCTGGCCGGCGCGCCGATCTGGGCCAAGCCGCTCAAGTTCGCGATTTCGGGGGCGTTGTACTTCTTCACCTGGAGCTGGCTGGTCTCGCTGCTGCCCCGGTTCCGCCGGACGGCGTGGTGGGTCACCACGGTGCTCGTCGCGTTGTTCGCCGGCGAGTACGTCCTGCTCACCATGCAGGCGATCCGCGGGACGGCGAGCCACTTCAACCGGGCGACCCCGTTCGACGCCCAGGTGTTCAACGTCATGGCGATCATGGTCGCCGCGTTGTTCGTCGCGACGCTGATCCTGACCGTGCTGCTGACGTTCAGCCGTCAGCGGGACCGGGGGACGTTCTGGGCGGTGCGGTTCGGCGGGGTCATCTCGCTCGTCGGCCTCGCCCTCGGCCAGCTCATGACCAGCCCGACGCCGGAGCAGCTCGCGCTGGCGCACGCCGGGATCAGGCCGGACATGCGGGGCGGGCACACCGTCGGCCTCGCGGACGGCGGGCCGGGCCTGCCGATCCTCGGCTGGAGCACGGCCGGTGGCGACCTGCGGATCCCGCATTTCGTCGGCATGCACGCGCTGCAGCTGCTGCCGCTGCTGGCACTCGGCCTGCTCGCGCTGGCGAAGCGGTTCCCGGTACTGGCCGACGGCGCGGTCCGGGCCCGGCTCGTGCTCGCCGGCTCGGCGGGGTACGCCGGGCTCGTCGCGCTGGTGACGTGGCAGGCCGAGCGCGGCCAGTCGATCGTGCGCCCGGACGGGTTGACGCTGCTGGCGTTCGGGGCGCTGGTCCTGGCCGTCACGCTCGGTGCGCTGGCCGCGATCGGCCGCCCGGCGAAGCGCGCCCAGCTCGGTACGGCGGTCTGACGCGATGACGGTTCCGACGCTGTTCGGCTGGACCTTCCCGATCGCGGCGCCGTTCTGGGCGCTGATGATCTTCCTGCCGGGGTGGTCGTGGACACGCCGGATCCTGGCCTCGCCGTGGGTCCCGCTGCTGCCGCTGGTGTGCTACTTCGCGCTCGCGATCCCGCACTTCGGCGAGCTGTGGCGGGCGGTCAGCAGGCCGGATCTCGGTGTGCTGCAAGGGTTTCTGGGCACTCCGTACGGGACGGCGCTGATCTGGGCGCACCTGATCGCGTTCGACCTGTTCATCGGCCGGTGGATGTATCTCGAAGCACGGGAGCACCGGATCCACCCGCTCGTCACGAGCCCGATCCTGGCGCTGACGATCTTCCTGTCCCCGTTCGGACTGGTCGCGTTCCTGGTGGCCAGGAGCGTCCGGATACGCTCGCGCACATGACAGAACACGAGGTCGCCGCGTCCGCCATCGCGGAGCGCACGGGCGTCGGGAAACACGACATCGCCGTGGTGCTGGGATCGGGCTGGCGCCCGGCGGCGGACGTCATCGGCACGCCGGAGGCGGAGATCCCGCTGGGCGAGCTGGCCGGGTTCGTCCAGCCGAGCGCGGTCGGGCACGGCGGGACGGTCCGGTCGGTGCGCGTCGGGGACAAACGGGCGCTGATCCTGCTGGGGCGTACGCATTTCTACGAGGGCAAGGGCATCGACCCGGTGGTGCACAACGTGCGCACCGCCGCGGCCGCCGGTGCCAGGACGGTGCTGCTGACGAACGCGGCGGGCGGGCTGCGGGAGGGGATGCGGGTCGGCCAGCCGGTGCTGATCTCCGATCACCTCAACCTGACCGCGCGTTCGCCGATCGTGGGGGCGAACTTCGTCGACCTGACCGACCTGTACTCCGCGCGGCTGCGCGGGGTCGCGCAGGAGATCGACCCGTCGCTGGAGGAGGGTGTCTACGCGGGACTGACCGGGCCGCACTTCGAGACACCGGCGGAGATCCGGATGCTGCGCACGCTCGGCGCCGACCTGGTCGGGATGTCGACGGTGCTGGAGGCGATCGCCGCGCGGGCGGCCGGGCTGGAAGTGTTCGGGCTGTCACTGGTGACGAACCTGGCGGCCGGGATGACCGGCGAACCGCTGAACCACGAAGAGGTGCTCGAAGCGGGCCGCGCGGCCGCCACCCGGATGGGCGAGCTGCTGCGCGAACTCGTCTCCCGCGCCTGAGCGAAAAGCTGCTGAAGGGGACTTTCCTCGCATGGCATGCGAGG
>NZ_JBHYIK010000067.1:0-27527 GCF_042739735.1 Amycolatopsis sp. NPDC059027
GTTAAGGCCACCTTACGGGCGTCTGACGCCTGTAAGGTGGCCTTAACGGCATTTCAGGCGTCGAGCTGGAGCAGCAGGGATTTCGGGGCGACCAGGCGGTAGGCGTCGCGGACGATCTCGGTGATCTCGGCCCAGTCGACGTCCACGTCCAGCCGGACGCCGAGCCAGCCGCGATGCCCGACGTAGGGCGGCCTGAAGAACCTGTCCGGCTCGCTCCCGATCAGTTCCTCCTGCGCACCCGGCGGCGCGGGACACCAGAACGCGAGCTTGTCGTCGTGATGGCGGTCGGCGAACATCACGAACGTCTTCTTGCCCCGCACGAACCAGGTGGGCTCACCGTGGCTCAGCCGTTCGGTGGTTTCCGGTAACGCCAAGCACACCTGACGGAGCCTCGTCAACGCGTCGTCGGCCATGGCACCAGTATCCCTGACCACGGGTTTCCGGCTAGGCTGTCACGCTGGGAGAGGGTGTGATCATGGACGGTTACCGGCTGCAGGTCGACGCACTGGGCAAACTCATCGGCGAGCTGCGCACCGCCGCCGACGACATGACGAGCGCGAACAAACAGCTCACGGGGGCACGGAATCTCGGCGGTCTCGGCGGTCTCGGCGATCCGGCGCTGGGCAAGGCCGCCCGCGAGTTCGAGGACACCTGGGAGTACGGGATCGGCGATCTGGGCAAGGCCGCCGGCCAGGTCACCGAACGTCTCGAACGCGCGAAGCAGCGATACCAGCAGGTCGAGGACCTCTACCACAAACAGCTCGAAGAGTGGTCGCCCGACGAGTTCGACGAGTGGTCCACCGACGACGGCATGGTCGGCGGCGGCTACACCGGCGGGATCCGCGGCATCCTGGACGGTGGCCAGTGAACTCCACCGGCACGGTCGACAGCTTCGAGGCACTCGGTTTCGACCCCGCGCCCGGCGACCTCGCCCAGGTTTCCACGATCGCCGAGAAGTACCGCACGGTCGCCACCGGGCTCGCCGACGCGCTGGAGTCGCTGCAGGCGATCGTCCAGAAGAAGGGCGAAATCTGGCAGGGACAGGCCAGCGAGGCGTTCGCCCGCCGCGTCGGCAAGCTCCCCGGCTACCTCGACGCCGCGGCCCGGTCGATGACACAGGCGGCGCGGGCGATCAGCCGGTGGGAAGGCGACCTCGGCACGTTGAAGGCGCAGGCACGGGAGCTCGAGATCAAGGCCCGCCAAGCCGCCGAAGCCGCGCAGGCGGCCAGGAACAACCCGGACTTCGCGCTGGCCGGCCAGACCTTCCCGGACGAACCTTCGCTCAAGCTCGCGCAGAACCTCCTCGACGACGCGGGCCGCAAGCTGCAGGAGGCGATCGACGGCTGCGAGAACATCCAGGAAGCCGCGAAGCGAGTCCTGGAGCAGCACGGCAGGATCGCGCAGGAGGTCGCCGCCGAGCTGACCCGCGCCCGCGAGCTGGCTCCCGAGGAGCCCGGCCTGCTCGACGAGGTCGTCGACTCCCTGACCAACGCCGTCAAGGATTTCGCGAACGACGTCGCCGACGTGGCGGACAAGATCGGGAACTTCGTCGGGGACCATGCGAACACGATCGCCAAACTGTCCGATGTGGCCGGTGACATCGGCAACGGCCTGAGCCTGCTGTCGGAATTCCTGCCGCCCCCGCTGGAACAGATCGGCGGAACGGTCGCGACCGGGCTCGGTGTCACCGCGCTCGCCGGGCACGCCGCCGCGAAGGCCGCGGGCGCCGAGGTGTCGACGCAGACGCTCGTCATGGACTCGGTCGGCGTGGGCACCTCCCTGGCCGGGACGATCTTCCCGAAGTCGGAGGCCGTCATGAAGGGCATCGGTTACGGGGCCATCCGTGGCCAGCTGATGACGGAGAACCCCGGGCTGGGCAAGCTCCGGAACAAGGAAGGCCCGATCGACGACTTCATCAACTACTGGGTCCCGCGCGACAAATCGCAGTGGCTTTCTGCGGCGGCGGGCTACTTCCTCTCCCCGCCGTTGCTCGCGGTGCACCCCACGATCAACGCGGCGACCGACGGGATGAAGGAAGACAGCAAACCGCAGCGCCGCGAGGAACTCGACCGCAGCCGGGTCTGGGAGTAAGCGATGAGCACACCGACGTTGCCGCAGGTCCGGGTCGACCTGCCGCCCGGCTTCGCGGGCCTGCCGATCAGCACCTCCGACGAGCAGAACGCCGCACAGGCCTGGGCGCTCGCGGGCAAGGTCGCGGAGGAGACCGGCCAATCCCGCGAGGAGTTCGCCCAGTACCTCCACGCGCTGACACCGGGACTCGCCGAACAGGGCGTCCGGCTGTTCGGCCGGTTCGCCGCCGGCGACGAAAACCCGGGCCTCGCAACGCTCACCGTGGCGATCCAGGCCTGGCCGGCTCCCCCGCCCGACGGCTTCGCGGACAACCCGCACATCGTCGCGTCCGCGCTCGCCGAGCAGTACCGCGAGCGGCATCCCGGTGCGGACGCCCGTGCGGTCCCGTTGGCCATCGGCCCGGCGATGGTCGCGGTCGAGCAGGGCGAGTTCCGCCTGCCACCCGCGGTCACCGGCGACGGCGCGGTCGTCCGGCCAGGATTGCGGATCGAGGTCCAGATCCCGTTGCCGGACAACGCAGGCCTCGCCGTGCTGAACGTCGTCAGCGGTGACGAGGCGCGGTGGGAAGCGGTCGTGGAGCAGACCCGCGTGATCGCCAACAGCGTGCGAGTGGACGAAGCGTGCTGAACACGCTGCACCCGATGTCCACGCCACCCACGTGGCCGCAACAGATGTGGCTGCTGCGCGTCGGCGAGTTGCGCTACCGGTTCTTCACCGGACGTCCCATCGTGTACGTCTTCCCCGAACAGTGGGGAGTCGACGCCGGGACGATCCGCCAGATCGCCTACGAACGCCGCTACGTCGAGATCGAACCCGAGCAGCCGGGTTCGCTGCGCTTCCAGTACGCCCCGCAGTCGGTCGCCAGGGTGTCGCCCTACGACAACTACGAGCCCCAGCCGGACGCGAGCCGGGGACGTCAGCTGCTGAATCACCTCTCCGGCGAGGACACGGTGTGGATCAGCGTCCGCCAGGCCAGGATGTCGCGGCAGCACGTCGTGGACGTCGCGCGGTCCGAGGGAATGCACGTCGCGGCCGACGTCGCCGACGAGACCGACCGGATCCTGCTGCTGAAACGGGACAGACCGTCGGGCCGGGTTACCTGGGAGGCCCGTTTCCTGCGCTGGATGGTCCGTGGGTACGTCCGCTACGTCGGTATCGGGCTGATCGCGGCCATGACCGGCACCATCTGGATCCTCAGCCGCTTCACCGGGGATTCGATCCTGTGGTTCCTCTTCGTTCCCCTGCTCGCCGTCGTGCTGGGCGGCGCCGCGCTCACGGTGTTTCCCCGTTCGTCGCGAGTGAGCTGGCTGGCCGCGAAGTTCGACGGCAGTCCGTCGGTCCAGCTCTTCCAGTCCTCCTACCGGCTCTCCCACGACCTCATCTGCGAGATCGCCGCGCTCCACGGCTATTTCTTCGCGGGCATCATGAGCACCGACCGCCGCTACGCGACCATGATGTTCTGGCGCTGCGGCCCCGGCGAACCCGAAGTCGCGCACGACATCCCCCGGACGCCGCCACGGTATGACACCCCGGCGCCCCAGCCGTCCCCTGGCCGGGAACGTTGGCTGCGCAAGCGGCTTGCCGGTGCCGACGCGGTCTGGATCAGCCTTCTGCACACGGGACTGCCGCGCCAATCCGTCGTCGACGCCGCCCGCGACGCGGGGCTCACGGTGTCGGCGGAACTCGCGGACGCGACCGACCGGCTGATGCGGTTGAGCCGCGATCCGTCCCCGCCCCGGTTGCCGCTGCCCGAACCACAGGGATTTCGGTGGCCGCGGATGACGCTGATGGTCTATCTGATCCCCGTGCTTTGGCTGCTGTTCTGCTTCGCGGGGTCAGCGGTCGCGTCGCTCGCGTTCGACAACCGGGTCGTCGCGGGCACCCTGCTCGGCTGCGGCGTCCTGCTCGCTCCACCGCTGGTTTTCGTGCTGCGGCTGTTTCCCCGCTCCACCAAGGTGGGCTGGCTCGCGCGCGAGTTCACCGGCAAGAACGGCGTCACGCTGTTCCTGTCCACCTTCGGGGTCTCACTCGGCCTCGCCACGCAGATGGCCGCCGTGTACGGATATTTCCCGGCGGGGCAGAACATGACACGGGCACAGGGCACGTTCGTCAGTTTCGTCAAGTACGTCCCGGGAGGAGCGCGGTGAGCAATCCCGAACTCATCGAAGAGATGCGCTGGCAACTGCGGCGCATCACCGAACAACGGGCGAAAAACGATCGGCTGCTCACCGAACTCTCGCGAACCACCGGCCAGGTCAGCTCCCCTGACGGCGCCGTCACCGTGCTGACCCGACCGGACGGCGAAGTCATCGAGGTGAAGCTGACGCCGGAAGCCATGAAGCAGGACGCCGAGGTGCTCGGCCACCTCATCACCACGGTCCTGCGTGGCGCCCGCACCGCGACGAAACCCGCCGAGGCGGGCGAACAAATCGCGCCGGAACACGAAGAGCCGTATGAGAACACGATCTTCGACGCCTGATTTCTACAGCACCACAACGAGCACGGCGATCCAGGCGACGACGATCCCGGCGGCGGCGCCGAACACGGCCCAGCGCACGATCGGAATGCGCCTGCCCAGCCACAGCGAGGGCGCGATGCCCGCGGTGACGACGACCGTCGCGGCCAGTGCGAGCCAGCTGCTGGTCTCCCGTGCCAATGTCCTGGCCAGCGCGAGCATCGCGACGACCACCAGCACCGCGGCGAAGGCCGACACGGTGAGCCCGGTGAGCCACGGCGTCGGCTCGTCGCCCTGACCGCGCGGGCCGAACAACTGCTCGGCGAAGCGGACACGGGCGGACTTGGCCCGCGACGGCGGCTCGACCACCGTTTCGCCGCCGGTCACCGGATCCACGAACCGCACGGTCGTCCCCATCACGGCGGCCAGCCGCGCGGCGAGTTGCCGTCCGCGCTGCGAGACGACCTGTGCCGGTTCGCCCGAACCGGGCTCCGCGCGGGACACCGCCGAGGCCACGCGCGCCCACTCGTGCAGCGCCTGCGCGAGGTCGGAACCGATCGCGAGACGGTGCGGATCGACCTCCCGCGCCTGCTCGCCGCCCGGCCCGGCCAGCACCGCGCGTTCGCCCTTGACCCGCAATTCCATGTCATTCGCTCCCGATGTGGCGACGGTTCCGCCACCTTAGCGGTCGGCGCCCTGGAGCTCGTAGAACGCAACGGCAGCCGCAGTGGCCACGTTGAGCGAATCGACACCGGGCACCATCGGGATCCGGACGGCGAGATCCGCGGCGGACAGCGCCTCCTCGGTCAGGCCCGGCCCCTCGGCGCCGAGCATCAGCGCGACCTTGCCCGGCGCGTGCTCGCGCACCGCGCGCAGCGGCACGGAATCCGCCCGCGGCGTCAGCGCGGCCACCCGGAAACCCTGTGCCCGCAACGAATCCAGCCCACCCGGCCAGTCGCCGACGCTCGCGAACGGGACCCGCAGCACGTGCCCCATCGACACCCGCACGCTGCGCCGGTACAGCGGATCCGAACAGCCCGGCCCGAGCAGCACCCCGCCGACACCGAGCGCGGCCGCGTTGCGGAACAACGCGCCGAGGTTCTCGTGGTCGCCGACGCCTTCCAAGACGGCGACCACCTCGGCTCCGGCGACGACCTCGGCCGCGGTCATCGGCACCGGCCGGTCGGCGACCGCGAGGACGCCCCGGTTGAGATGGAAGCCGACGACCTCGGCCATGGTCTCCGCGGAGCTGACGTAGGCGGGTACGTCAACCCGCGCGAGTGCGTTGTCCAATTCACAGAACCGCCGCTCCACGCCGAGCAGCGCGCGCACCGGATAACGGGACTCGAGCATCCTGCCGACCACCACGGTGCCCTCGGCGATGACGAGTCCCTTGCCGCCAGGGCGATCCGGGCGGCGGTCCGCAGTGGACAGGTCGCGGAAGTCGTCGAGACGGGGATCGTCCCGATCCTCGGTGAAGATCATGTGGGCCACCCGCACAGTTTGTCATCCACCTGCCACGCGCGCGGCTGGGCCGAACGTCACGAAAGCTCTGGTACGAACGGGGGCTTTTTGCGGAGGGTTAACCCGAAGTGACAGAGAGCACCAGTTTGGCCGCTAGCCGAGATTCTCATGCTGTGCAACGGTTGTCGGCCGGGAGACCTACACCTCCTGGTACCTCGGCCGACGAAAACAGGGATGGTCATGGGGATGGACCTGGCGGCACAACCGTTCAACCCGCTCGACCGCGGACGGTACCGCCGCAAGGTCCAACGCTGTCTGGACACCCTCGCCCGCATGCTCACCGACGGCAGTTTTTCCTTCCCCCGCAAGAGCATCGGGCTGGAAGTGGAACTCAATCTCGTCGACAGCGAGCTGCGCCCGTCGATGTCCAACACCGCCGTGCTGGAGGCGCTGGACGATCCGTCGTTCACCGCCGAACTCGGCCAGCACAACCTCGAACTCAACGTGCCGCCCCGGCTACTCGCCGGTGATTCCGCGCTGCACCTGGAAGACGACCTCCGCGCCTACCTCGCCGCGGCCGACGCCAAGGCCGCCGACACCGGTTCGGCACTGGCGATGATCGGCATCCTGCCGACGCTGCGCCAGGAGCATTTCGACCAGAAATGGCTCACCAACAAGGCCCGCTACGCGGTGTTGAACGACCAGATCCTCGCCGCGCGCGGGGAGCGCACCGAACTGTGCATGGAAGGCGCCGCACTGCCGGGACGGCAGCCGGAAAGGCTGCGCAGTTACGCCGAATCGATTCTGCCGGAAGCGGCCTGCACGTCCGTGCAACTGCACCTGCAGGTCGCGCCGGAGGAATTCGCCCCGCACTGGAACGCGGCGCAATGCCTCGCCGGCGTACAGATCGCGCTCGGCGCCAATTCGCCGTTCCTGCTCGGCAAGGCATTGTGGTACGAAACACGGATCCCGTTGTTCCTGCAGGCCACCGACACCCGTCCGGAGGAATTGAAAAATCAGGGAGTTCGACCCAGAGTGTGGTTTGGGGAACGCTGGGTTACTTCAATCTTTGATCTGTTCGAGGAAAACGTCCGCTACTTCCCCGGCCTGCTCCCGGAAACCGACCTCGAAGACCCGATCGAGACACTCGACGCCGGGCAGGCACCGAAACTCACCGAACTGCGGATGCACAACGGCACGATCTGGCGCTGGAACCGGCCGGTGTACGACGTCGTCGACGGCCTGCCGCACCTGCGTGTGGAGAACCGCGTCCTGCCCGCCGGACCGACCGTGCTGGACATGGTCGCGAACGCGGCCTTCTTCTACGGCGCGCAGCGGGCGCTGGCCGAAGCCGAGCGTCCGGTGTGGAGCCAGATGTCGTTCCAGGCCGCCGAGGAGAACCTGTACGCGGGGGCCCGCCGGGGCTTCGACGCGCAGCTGTACTGGCCGGGCATCGGCTGGATCCCGCCGGACGAACTCGCGCTGCGGGTGCTGCTGCCGCTGGCCCACGACGGACTACGCCGCTCCGACGTGTCGGACGAGGCTCGGGAGAAGTACCTCGGCGTCATCGAGCGCCGCTGCCTCGCGCGGCGGACCGGCGCGTCGTGGCAGCGCGACTTCGTCCTGCGCGCCCAGGAACGCGGCGACGACCGGGAGGCCGCGCTGAGCCGGATGCTGCGCCGCTACCTCGAACTCTCCGCCTCCGGTGCCCCGGTACACACCTGGTCGCTCACGGATTGACGCGCCAGGGGCGATAATCGGCGGTTATGCCGAAGATTCTGGGCGGGTCGATCGAGGCGCACCGGCGCGAAGTACGGACGCGTGTCTTCGAGGTGTTGCGCGCGCAGCTGTACGAACGCGGCTTCGACGCGATCACCCTGTCCGGGATCGCGGCGGACGCCGGGCTCGGCCGGACCGCGCTGTACAACCACTTCCCGGACAAGGAAAGCCTGCTCGTCGCCTTCGTCGAGGACGAGGCGAATCGCTATGTCGACCGGCTGACCGAGGCCATCGAGGCGCAGGAGGACCCGGTCGGGCAGCTCGCCACGTTCGTCCGGCTCCAGCTGCGCGTGCTGGCCGAGTACCACCTGCCGCCGGGCACGGCGCTCGAATCCGCACTGGCTCCCTCGGCCTACCGCCGGATCAGTGCGCACGCCGACCCGATCACCGACCGGCTGCGGGACATCCTCGCCGCGGGCGCGGCGGCGGGCCGCTGGCCCGGCGAGGACACCGCGGTGCTCATCCCGATGATCACCGCGGCGCTCGGCAGCCGCCAGGTGATCGAGGTGCCGGCCGACCAGCTGGAGCACACGATCGAGGCCGCCGTCCGGTTCGTGCTCCGCGCGGTCGGCGCGAACGAACCCCCGGATTCCCCATCAATTTAGGGTAGCCTAACTCCGAGTCGTGCCGTACGCTGATTCTGACAGCGCGTCAGATCGATCGTCAGCAGGAGGCGCCTCATGCCGGTGACCACGGAACTCGAAGCCCGCCCGTTCTCCGCGACCCTGCGTGCGTCGACCCTCGCCGTGCATGACCGGGCGAACCACTCGGTCTACATGAATGCGCTGTTCGGCGGCGAACTGCCCCTGTCGGGTTACACCCGGTTGGCGGAGCAGTACTACTTCGTCTACCAAGCGATCGAGGAGATGAGCGACGCGATGGCCGGGGACCCGGTCGGCGGCGAGTTCGTCTTCGACGAGCTGCGGCGGATGCCGAACCTCGAACGCGACATGGAGTTCCTGCTCGGCTCCGACTGGCGCGCGAAGATCCGTCAGCTCCCGGCGACCGAGGCGTACGCGCGTCGGATCCGCGAGGCCTCGGAGTGGGCGGGCGGCTACGTGGCGCACCACTACACCCGCTACCTCGGCGACATCGCCGGCGGCCAGGCGATCCGGCGGCTGCTGGCGAAGAACTACGAGGTGTCCGAAGCCGGGTCGCTCTTCTACCACTTCGACGAGATCGGCAGCGCCCCCGCGTTCCGCGACCGCTATCGCGCCAAGCTCGACACGGCTCCGTGGAGCGACAAGGAGCGCGCCCGCGTCGTCGACGAAGCCCTTGTCGCCTTCGAGTGCAACGTCGCCGTCTTCACCGAACTCGCCGACGAACTCCGCCTCGCCGCATAGGCGCCCCAAAAGCCCCAACACCCCCGCCACACCCAACGCCACGTTGAGCTTTTCTCGGTAGGCGCGGGGACTTTGCCGGTGGGCGCCCTCCCCGGGGTCGTTGTGGTGCGGCGGGTCTGGGGTGCGTGTCGCGAACGCTCCGTTCGGGACGTTCATCGTCGGCAACGGAGCGTTCGCGGCATCGGGCGAATGTCGTCGGCGAGCGCGGCTAGCCCGAGGGACACCCTTGGCGCACCCCAGACCAGCACACCGAAGGCGTCCTGCACCCACGGCCCCAGAACCCATTAGTGACAACCCCAATGTGGCATTGGGTGCGTTGGACGCACCCAATGCCACATTGGGGCACATGCCGGTACCACTGTCCGGCTCCATCCACAGTGGACAGAGTTTTAGGTGCACCGAAAACTTGGCTTCGCTGAGCCGAAAACCAACCCATGTCGATGATCACGGTCACAGGACGTTGACCTCAAGTTAAGTCGAGGGAGCAGAGTGAGTTTCAGGCGGCACACCTCCGGGTAAGCCGCGAACGGCCAGTAGTCCCACGCTGTGGCAGGGCACGGCCCCCGGTCGCCGAGATCGGGCGTGTGCTACTAGGTTCGGTACTGGAAACTTGCGTCGAAGACAGAAGGAGGGCCAATGGCCCGCTACGAGCTGCCCGATCTCGACTACGACTACGGCGCCCTCGCGCCGCACATCTCCGGCGAGATCAACGAGCTGCACCACAGCAAGCACCACGCGACCTACGTCAAGGGCGCGAACGACACGCTCGACAAGCTCGAAGCCGCCCGCGAAGCGAACGACTTCGGCTCCATCGTCGGCCTGGAGACCACCCTCGCGTTCAACCTGGCGGGGCACGCGAACCACGTGGTGTGGTGGAAGATCCTCTCCCCGGAGGGCGGCGACAAGCCGACCGGCGAGCTGGCCGCGGCGATCGACGAGGCCTTCGGCTCGTTCGACAAGTTCAAGGCCCAGTTCACCGCGGTTTCGACCACGATCCAGGGCAACGGCTGGGGCGCGCTGTCCTGGGACCCGATCGGCAAGACGCTGATCACCCAGCAGCTGCGCGACCACCACAACAACCTGATCCTGCCGACCGTGCCGATCCTGCTGGTCGACGTCTGGGAGCACGCGTTCTACCTCGACTACAAGAACGTCAAGCCGGACTACGTCAAGGCCCTGTGGAACATCTTCAACTGGGCCGAGATCAGCAAGCGGTTCGACAACGCCGTCGCCGGCGGCAACGGCCTCCTGCTCGGCTGAGGCGCTCCCACCACGAAACGGGGTCCTTCCACGGAAGGGCCCCGTTTTCGTTCCCGCGCGGGCGCGCGGGAAGTGAGAGAGTCGGCTCATGGACATCGACGCCTACCTCGCCCGCATCGGAGTCACCCGGCCCGTCGGCACGGACGCGTCGGCGTTGCGACGACTGCAGGAGCACCACCTGGCGGCCGTGCCCTTCGAAAACCTGAGCATCCACCTCGGCGAACCGATCGAGCTCACCGAGGAAGCGTTGTTCGACAAGATCGTCGGATGGCGTCGCGGTGGTTTCTGCTACGAGCTCAACGGACTCTTCGCCGCGCTCCTGCGCGAACTCGGTTTCACCACAGCATTGCACGGCGCCTACGTCTTCCACGACGACGGCACCACCGGCCCGGCGCTCGACCACGCCGCGATCCGCGTCGACCTGGCCGAGCCGTGGCTTGTCGACGTCGGCTTCGGCCGGTTCAGCCGCGCGCCGCTCCGACTCGACGTCACCGAACCGCGGGCCGACCTCGAAGGCGAATTCCTGATACGGGAAGGCCCTGCCGGAGACACCGATGTCTCCTGCGACGGCAAACCGCAGTACCGCCTCGAACAGCGCCCGCGAGCGCTGGCCGACTTCGCGGGCATGGCCTGGTACCAGGCGACGTCGCCGGACTCGCATTTCGTGCGGAAGCCCGTCTGCTCGCTGCCGACGCCGAACGGCCGCATCTCCCTCTCCGGCGATCAGCTGATCGAGACCGTCGGCGACACGCGCCGCGAGTCGACACTCGATACCGACGGCGCGATCCTCGCGACCTACCGCGAGCGCTTCGGGATCTCGCTGACCAGCGTCCCGCGTTCACCGCGTGAACAGCCTTGACGTGGCGCGCGCCGGTCCCGACCATGAACTCGGCGCTCAATGAACTCGGCGGTCAATGAACGGAGCCCCGCACCCGGGGTTCCCAGGTGCGGGGCTCCGTCCGTTCCCGAACTGACTGCCGCTCCCACCACGAAGCGGACATGTATGAGGTTAGCCTAACCTCAGTAGTCGGGCAAGAGGATCTTGCCCGAGACCCGGATCTCACCCATTCGAGTGATATGCCGCGTTCGCGGGACGCGGCGAGGTCCGCCCGCTAGCGTCGCTTCGTGGTCACCGTGGGTAGGCGCAACTGGATCGCGATCGCGATCATCCTCGGCGTGCTGGCGATGTTCGCCGGGCTCGGCCTGGTCGCCAAGCTGACGCTCGGCCCCGTCTTCGGCACGAGCGACCCGCCGAAGGACCTCCCCGCGATCTGGCCGACCCAGGGCGGCACCGCGGTACGCCACGAGGTCCCGATGCCCACCGGTGAGATGGTCGCCGCGCTCCCGCGCACCACGGCCGGACAGGTGCTGTGCCGGGCCGTCCCTGCGCAACGCTGGCCGGAAATCCTCGGCGGACCGGTGCTGATGGAGGTCAGCCTCACGGGCAGCTGCCACGTGGTCACCGCGACCCTCGACGTGACCGTCGATCTCAACGGGTCCACCACGCCCTTGGTCCGAAGCGAGCCGATCACGATCAGCGGGCGAAGCGGTTACGCCGAGCACAGCGAAACAGGAGCGACGCTGATGCTCGCCTTGACCGGCAACCGGCCGGGCACCTGGGTCAACCCGACACTGAACATCCGCCTCATGAAGGATTTCCGGGACAGCGAACGGGACCTCGCCGGAATGGCCAAGGCCATCGCGGAAGGCGTCATCGCGGCCACGACGGCGCCGGGGCTTTCCCTGCCCCAGGACACAGAAAGCCTGTCCGGAATCCCACCGAAGGCCGTGCCACCGACCCCGCGCTTCGGCATCGTGGACGGCGCCTACCCGATGGTCTCCTGGCAGCTCTGCACCCAGCTCGCACAGGAACTCGGTGTGGACATCGAGAAGACCAAACCGTCGATGCGCGGCGATTGCCAGCTCCAGGGCGACACCTTCAACGCCAGCGCCGACTACATCGAAACGACCGCGGGCAAGGCCGAATACCCGGACAGGATCGGCGGCCGACCCGCCCAGTTCACCAAGAACTACGTGCAGGTCAAACTCACCGACGACACCGACCAGGCCGTCCGGTTCCACGCCTTCTTCGCCAGGACCCAGAACGACGACCGGCTGCACGCGCTGGTCGAGAAGGTCTTGCCGCCGTTGCTGGGCCGCTGACGCGCTACACCCGGTCGCGCTTCAAGACACGCAGTCCGGTGCTGAACCGGCGCACCGGCAACGTGACGCCACCCCGCCGGATCAGCACGACAGCGCACACCACCGCGGCCAGCGCCGAGATCGCGCCACCGAGGTAGAACGGCGAGCGGCCGCCGAAGGCGTCGGCCATCCAGCCGGTCATCGGGCCGCCGATGGGATTGCCGCCGATCAGCACCAGCACGTAGAGGCCCATGACCCGGCCGCGCATCTCCGGGCTGACCGAGGTCTGGACCAGTGCGTTCGCCGTGTTCAGGAACGTCATGGTGGCGAAGCCGAGCGGGATGAGGCCGATGCCGAAGCTCAGGTAGGTCGGCATGAACGCGGTGATCATCTCGAACACGCCGAGCGCCAGCGCCGCCAGCAGCATGACGCGCACCCGGGGCCTGCCCTTCGTGCCACGCCGCGCGGACATGATCGCGCCGGTGAACGTGCCGACCGCGACCAGCGTCGAGAGCAGGCCGTAGCCGTCGGCACCGGTGTGGAACACGTTCGCGGCGACGATCGGCAGCGACGAGAAGTACGTGATGCCGAACGTGCTCACGAAGAACACCAGCACCATCACGGTGACCAGGTCCGAGCGGTGCCGGACGTACCGGAGGCCCTCGGCGAGCTGGCCCTTCGCCCTCGGCACGGCGGCCCCACGGAACAGCTTGCCGGGGTCCATCATCGCGAGCCCGGCGACGACGGCGACCGTGCTCACCGCGTTCGCGATGAACAGCCAGCCGGTGCCGACCCAGGTGATCGCGAACCCGGCGATCGCCGGGCCGACGATCCGCGCCATGTTGAAGATCGTCGAGTTCAGCGCGACGGCGTTGGTGACCTGGTCGCGGCCGACCATCTCGGCGACGAACGACTGGCGCGTCGGCACTTCGAGCGCGGAGGTCGTGCCGAGCGTCAGGCACAGCAGGTACACCTGCCAGAGCGCGGCGACCCCGGTCAGGTCGAGCACGCCGAGGACGGCGGCCTGGACGGTGCTGGCGCCCTGGATGATCATCAGCAGCTTGCGCTTGTCGACCCGGTCGGCGATCACCCCCGCCCACAGCGAGAGGAACAGCGTCGGGGTGAACTGCAGCGCCACCGCGACGCCGAGCGCGATCGGGTTGTTGCCGCTGAGGGTGAACACCAGCCAGTCCTGGGCGATGCGCTGCATCCAGGTGCCGATGTTCGAGATGATCTGGCCGGAGAAGAACAGCCGGTAGTTGCGCACTCGCAGCGAGTCGAAGACACCGCGTTTGCGGCGGGGCGGTGATTCCGGCGAAGGGGACGGTGGTGCT
The DNA here is from genome assembly GCF_042739735.1 of Amycolatopsis sp. NPDC059027. Classification (NCBI taxonomy): domain Bacteria; kingdom Bacillati; phylum Actinomycetota; class Actinomycetes; order Pseudonocardiales; family Pseudonocardiaceae; genus Amycolatopsis; species Amycolatopsis sp. NPDC059027. The sequence continues at coordinate 13,869 of NZ_JBHYIK010000067.1, forward strand.
GATGTCCGGGTAGCAGAGGTCTTGGACTGGCAGTCTGTTCCGCTACCCGTTGTCGTCACCGTTTTTCGTTCCCCGCCATCCTGTCGATGATCTCGGCGGCACGGGAGAGCACTTCGCGCTCCTCGTCGCCGAGCTGAGCCAGTTGTTTGTCCAGCCATGCCTCGCGTACGGAGATCGCCTTGCGCACGTAGGTCAGCCCGCTCTCGGACAGTTCGACGATGGCCTGCCGGCCGTCGGTCGGATGCGGCCTGCGCTCCACGTACCCCAGGTCTTCGAGCGCGGCGATCACCCTCGTCATCGAGGGCGGCTGGACGCCTTCCTTCGCGGCGAGCTGGCCGGGGGTCAGCGGGCCGCACTTGTGCAGGGTGGACAGCGCGGCGACCTGGGTCAGGCTCAGGTCTTCCCCGACGCGCTGTGCCCGGAGCCGGCGGTTGAGCCGGACCACCGCGAGACGCAGGCGGCTCGCGAGGGAGCGCTCATGCGTGTCGCCGGACATATAGTTAGCATACCTTACGAAACATCGTCCCGATGGGTGAACCTCACCACGACCGGGCCGGGACCGGCAAACGAATTACCTGAAGGCCGCCTGGATCGGCCCGACCGCGAAGTACGCGACGAACGCGAGCGCGATCACCCACAGCAGCGGATGCACCTGGCGGGCCTTGCCGGTGACCGCGCGGATGGCGACGTAGCTGACGAACCCGGCGCCGATGCCGTTGGCGATCGAGTAGGTGAACGGCATGACCACGATCGTCAGGAACGCGGGCAGCGCGATGGAGAAGTCGGTGAAGTCGATCTCCTTGACCTGGGTCATCAGCATCGCGCCGACCACGACGAGCGCCGGGGCGGCCGCCTCGACCGGGACGATCTGGTAGAGCGGTGTCAGGAACATCGCGGCGAGGAACAGCACACCGGTGACGACGTTGGCCAGTCCGGTGCGCGCGCCCTCCGCGATACCGGACGCCGATTCGACGAACACGGTGTTCGAACTCGAGGACGCGAACCCGCCTGCCGCGCCGGCGAGGCCCTCGACGAACAGCGCCTTGCCGACGTTCGGCAGCTGGCCGTCCTTGGTGAGCAGCCCGGCCTCCTTGCCGAGCCCGGTCATGGTGCCCATCGCGTCGAAGAAGTCCGCGAGCACCAGCGTGAACACCAGCAGCACCACGGTGATGATCGGCAGCCGAGCCCAGGCGCCGAACGAGACGTCGCCCAGCAGCGAGAGATTCGGCAGCCCGGCGACGGTGTCCGGCAGCGCCGGGTAGCCCAGGTTCCAGCCCTTCGGGTTCACGCCCTTGGACGGTCCGGCCTTGAAGATCGCCTCGACGACGATCGCCAGCACGGTCGAGGACAGCACGCCGATCAGGATCGCGCCCTTGACCCGCTTCGCGACCAGAATTCCGGTGACCAGGAGCCCGACCACGAACACCGCGGTCGGCCAGGAGGCGATCGACCCGCCGATCCCGAGCCCGACCGGGACGGTGGTGTGCGCGTCGTCGGGAAGCCGCCGCACGAATCCGGCGTCGACCAGGCCGATGAGGCAGATGAACAGGCCGATGCCGACCGCGATCGCGGATTTCAGCGCGGCGGGCACGGCGCGGAACACCGCGGTCCGGAAGCCGGTGAGCACGAGCACCACGATGATGACGCCCTCGATCACCACCAGGCCCATGGCTTCCGGCCAGGTCATCTGCGGGGCGATGGTGACCGCGACGAGCGAGTTGATGCCGAGTCCGGTGGCGATGGCGAACGGGTAGTTGGCGACAAGGCCCATCAGAATGGTGAGCACCCCGGCCACCAGCGCGGTGACCGCGGCGACCTGCGGGACGGGGAGGATCGCGCCGGTGATGTCCTTGTGCGCGGCGGCGTCCTGCGCGGAGAAGCTGCCGAGGATCAGCGGGTTGAGCACGACGATGTAGGCCATCGTGACGAAGGTGACGAGCCCGCCGCGCAGCTCGCGCGACACGGTGGAGCCGCGTTCGCTGATCTTGAAGAAACGGTCCAGAGTGGACGCCGTCCGCTGCTGCGCCATCGCCTGCCTACCCTCCTGGCTGTCGCGAGGTACCCTTCCTCACGTGGGCGAACCGATCAATCCTCCGGACGTTACGAGCTCGTTGCGGCCTACGCCCGAGCTGCCCAAGCGGCTGACCGACCTGACGCCCGTGGTGATCGTAGGGACATCGCTGTGGGCTGTCGCGCTGGTCGTGCTCTTCTTCACCACAAGCGGGGTGTGGGTGCAGACGGCGCTGTCGGGCGTCGTGCTCGGCTTCATCGGCTTCGGCATCATCGGCTGGCAGCGCGCGGCGGCGCGCCGGGGTTCGAAGAGCGCGCAACGGCTCTAGCGGCCCCGCACGCGGAAACCGTGGCGCCGGTAGAGCGCCGCGGCGTACTGATTGGACGGTTGCACGCGCAGCACCACCCGCTCGGCGCCGTGTTCCTTCGCCCATTCGACGACCGCGACGACCAGCGCGTCACCGACGCCGCGTCCTCGGGCGAACGGCGCGACCCACATCGAGATCAGCTCGACGACGTCGTCGCGCGGCATCCCGCTGGCCATTCCGGCCGGTTTGCCGTTCAGCGCGGCCAGCACGTTGAACGAGTGCCCGCCGAGCCGCTGCCGCCAGCGCAGCTCCGTGTCACCGGCCCCTTGCCAGTCCGCGAGTGAGGCGCCGAACGCCTCCGGCGCTTCCCGCAACGCCGCGAGGCGCATCTCCCGCCATGCCGCCCAGTCCTCGGCAGTGAGCACACGCAGCGAGATCACGGTGTCCCCTCAGTTCAGCAGCGTCGCCGGAGCAGGGTCGTCGAGCAGTGCCGTCAGCAGGTAACGATCGGGCCAGCGATCGGTGGCCCAGGCGAAGGCCCGCGCCAGTCCCTCGGAGGTGTCCGCCGCGTGCAGGCGGTCGCCGGACCACCACGGAACGTCGCGCTCACCGTCCTCAAAGGACACCGTGAGCGTTTCGTGCAGGAGCACGCCGCCGTCCGGGAGCCGCACGCCGAGTTGGTCAGCGGCCAAGCGCAGCGCAGGCAAGTCGGCCCACTGGACGTACTCGCCTTCGCTCGTCACTTCGGCGCGCAGCGAGCTGGCGAGCGGCAGATCGAGAAGTTCGGCGAGCCGCACCGGTTCCTCCGGCGTGACGACCATTCCACCCGGATCCAGCACCGCGGCGAACCAGGGAACGTCCAGTACGGCGACGTCCTCTGCTTCGGCGACATAGCTGTCCGCGACCCGGATGCCGCCTGGCATGTCCAGCTCATGAGCGTCCACTGTGGATTCGACAAGCGCCGCGTACGCCCGTGCGGCAAGACCGGGCGTAATCCGGCGCTCCGGATCACCGAGCCGATCGAGCAGCTCCTGCACTTCGTCCACAGAGGACAGAGTCAGTTCGGTACGCACCCCGGCGGCGAGCAGGATCTCCCGGCTCAGACCGAGATCCGGGACCTCGTCGTAGAGCCCGGCGAGGTCCTTGGAGTCGGGCATCCGCCAGGTGATGGGCGGTTCGCCGTCCAGCAGGGCGTTGCGGGCAAGCCACCAGCTCGCGTGTCCGTCCGGCGCGGTGAGCGCGCGCCACGTCTCCGGCCGCGCGGCCAGCAGGCGCAGCGCGGCGGGCCAGGCATCGTCGGCGACCAGGTCGAGATCCCGGATCGCGAGCAGCGTCACTGGAGGCTTCGCCAGGGAATCCCACCACTCTTCCTCGTCGGGAAGGTCGTGGTCGGGCTCGTGTGGCTCTGAATCGTCGACCACGGCGAAGGAGTCGAGCACGCCGACGGCGACCAGGGTTTCCTTCGGCCAGTCTTCGGCGAATTCTTCGTCCAAGACGGACAGTGCGCCGTCCTCGTCGAAGACCTCCTCGTCGAAAATCTCCAGTAGCGGCGAATCGGGCAGGACGAGTTCGTCGGCGCGACGCCAGCCGTCGTCGGCCGGAAGCGCCAGTGCCCGCGCCCATGGCGGCGCGGAATCCCCGCAGTCGGCCACCAGCCGCAGCACCGCGCCCGCGAGCGTCATGCCGTCCAAACCGGACCGGATGTCCTCGACGCTGCGCTCGACGGCGTCCATGAGCTGTTCGGACTCCAGCAGCCCTCGCGCGTCGGCGTGCTTGGCGCCCAAGCGTTCCAGCAGCGGATGCGCGGCTTCGGGATGGACCAGCCGCAGCCCCGGTACGTCCACATCGGACAGCAGTTCGAGCAGCTCGGCCGAGCCCTCGACGAGCAGCGCGCCCTGGACACCCGGCAGCGTCCGGCCATCGGACAGCGGCACCGGAAGGCCTTCGAGGGCGTTCGGGGTCAGCACGTGTGTGTCGACGGCGACCGCCAGCGCGGCGTAGAGGTCATGCCACCAGCGAGGCTCCCGCGTGACGCCGGTCAGTGCGTCGAGCACGTCGCCGATACCGAGCGGCTCGGCCGAAACCGGCTTCAGCGTCGCGGCGGCACCCGATGGCGCATTGGCGATCAGACCGGGAATCAGGTCCTTCAGGAGCGGTGTGAGCCCGGGAATGTCGGCATCGAGAACCTTGGCCTGCCGCCCGGCAAGGTCGTCACCGGACTCCGCGGCCAGCCACGGTTCGTCCGTGAGCACCGCGAGGACGAGGTCGCGTACGGTCGCGTCCACAGTGGACTTCGGGAACCCGGCGGCGGGCACCAGCGCGAAGCGGTGTTCGGGCGGCAGCAGGCGAACCAGGCCGACATACTCGCGGGCCGCCGTTTCCAGCGCCGCGGAGAGTACCGCGCCGGGCAGCACCCGGCGCCGGGACGGCTCGGTCGGCACCGGCGCGATCAGCCGCGCGGGCAGGGAAAGCCGGTCGTCGGTGGGGGTCGGCGCGTGCAGCACGTCGTCCTCGAGTGCTTGCGGCGTACCGGATTCGTCGACCGGAACCGCCCAGACCGCCGTCCCGCGATGCGTCAGCCATCGCGTCCGACCGCGTGGCCCGCGGATCTCGACGACGTCGCCGTCCGCTGCCCGCGTCCAGACCTCGCCCTCGACGTCGAATTCGGCCAGCCACGGCAGGGCGAGCAGCAGATCGCCCACGTCTTCGGAGAGGGCACGCAGAAGTTCTCCGGCCCGCGCGCCGTCCCGCAGCGGAAGCCTGACCTCGGTGTCGAAACCTTGCGGCAGCGGCAATTCCTCCGGCGACACCGGCCAAGGCAGGCGCAACACCGCGACGTCACCCTCGCGTCCAGCGGCAGCGCAAGTGCGTTCCGCGGAGAAGGCGACGCCACCGGTCCGCGACACGACACGCGGCTCACTGGACACCGTCAGAACGGCCGCGAACCCGACACCGAACTTGCCGACGGTGTCCGACGCGTCCTTACCGGAGGCCCTCAGCGAGGCCAGCGACTCGACGCCACGGGCGTCCAGCGGCGCGCCGGTGTTCGCGAAGCGCAGCTCACCGTCCACAACGGACACTCGAACTCGCCCGGGCGTCCCGGCGGCCTGCGCGGCGTCGGCGGCGTTCTGCGCGAGTTCGACGAACAACCGGTCACGGTAAGCGCCGACACGGAGATCGCCCTCCGCGTTGGTGTCCTCGACGAACCGGGTCGGCGAATCCTGCCAGGACCGCAGCACCGCGGTGCGCAACCGCTCGGTGCCGAACGGATCGGTCACGGGCGGCTCAGACGTCGCGCTGCTCACCGGCTGCTTCGCTGTTTTCTTTCGAGGACTCGGCCTCAGCGGGCTCGGTCTCCGGCGTGACTTCCGCGGCGGGCTCCGCCTCGGTCACGGCTTCCGGAACCTCCACCGGCTCGGCCTGGGGACGCTCGGCAGCGACCTCTTCAGCCACAGCCGACTCGGTCTCGGACTCGACGGCTTCGACCACGGCAGCCGCCTCAGGCTCCGCGACAGCGTCCTCCGCTACGACGTCCTCGGCGGCCGAAGCCTCGGGCACGACCTCGGCAACCTCGGGCTCCGCTGTCTCAGCCTCGGGAACTTCGGCGGCTTCGGCCGGGGCCACCGCCTCGGCCACAGCTTCCGTTTCCCCGGCGGCCTCGGGTTCCGGCGCGGGCTCGGGCGCCGGGGCGAAGTCCAGCAGCGAATCGTCGTAGACCAATTCCGCCACCGGCACCGAGGAGGTCACCTCGACCTCGATCTCGGAGTGCGCGCCACAGCCGTACTCGACGTCGACTACGTGTCCGTCCGCCGGGGCGATGTCGTTGGTGCACGCGCCGAACGCCCCACGCAGCGAACCGGCGAGCGGTACGAAGAACCCGCAGGTCCCGCAGGTGCCGGGCGCGCTGCGCGCCATGTCCGAACGCGGCCCGAATTCGCCGGTGTGCCAGCGCGTCGCGGCGTCCTCGCGACCGAAGCGGGAAAGCACGTGTACGCGGCCGAGACCGGCCTCGTACGCGACCTCTTCGACCGCCGGGTCGTCGGACTGGAGGTACGCGGGCACGAGCCGCGGGTCGTCCTTGTCCGTCGGGAAGATGTCGCCGACCCCGAGGTCGCCGGCGCGGACCCGGCGCTCCCACGGCACCCACGCCGGGGCGACCAGCGCGTCCGGGCCGGGGGCGAGCGCGATCTCGCTGAGGGTGACCGGACCGTCCGCGGCTGCCAGCGCGACCGTCACCGACCAGCGCCAGCCCCGGTAGCCGGGCACGGCCGCCTCGAACAGGTGACTCACCGAGACGGCGTCCTCACGCTCGACGCCGGCGTGCGCGCCGACCTGCTCGGCGGGCGCGTCCTCCAGCAGCGCCGCGCGCGCGAACTCCACGGCGTCGGTCAGCTTGCGGTGGATCGAGCCGTCGTCCAGCGTCAACAGCAGGGTCATGGGGTCAATTGTGCCGCACGCATCCGCGCTGTCCGTGTCAGGCTGTGTCTCGTGCGGAAGCCGATCATTCTCTCGTTGCTCTTCGTCGCCGTCCTCGGCGGTTGTGCCGCGGCGCCGGCGGTACGGCCCGCCGCCGAGCGGCTCCGGGTGCAGGTGCTCGCGACGCTGCCGCACGACACGTCGGCGTTCACCGAGGGCCTCGAATTCGCCGGCGACACGCTGTACGAGAGCGCCGGGCTCGCCGGGAAGTCGACACTGACCGCGGGCCCGGCCGGCGGGACGCCGACGACGCGCGTCGCGCTGCCCTCGCCACTGTTCGCCGAAGGCGTGACCGTGCTCGGGCCGAAGCTGTGGCAGCTGACCTGGCAGGACGGTTTCGCCATCGAACGAGACGCGAAAACCCTCGCCGAGCTGCGGCGCGTTCCCTTCGAGGGCGAGGGGTGGGGGCTGTGTCACCAGGCGGGCGGACGGCTGGTGATGAGCAACGGCTCGTCGAAGCTGACCTTCCGCGACCCCGCCACGTTCGCGGTCACCGGCTCGGTCGAGGTCGGTACGGCTCAGCTCAACGAGCTGGAATGCGTCGGCGACGCGGTGTACGCGAACGTTTGGCAGACGAGCCACCTCCTGCGCATCGACGCGGCGAGCGGCCGGGTCACCGCGACCATCGACGCAGACGGGCTGCACCAGCCCAAAACCGCAGGTGAGGACGTTCTCAACGGGATCGCGGCGATCCCCGGCACCGACGAGTTCCTGATCACCGGGAAGAACTGGCCCTCGCTGTTCCGGGTGAGGTTCGTCCCGGCCTGAGCAGCAAAGCAGGGGATGAGCGGGCGGAACCGACCAGCGGTAAGGCAGGATTGACCCGTGGGTATCTTCGGTTCGCGCTCCGGTTCCGACGGCGGTTCATCCGGCCGGTCGGGTGCTGGTCGTGGCCGCAAGAGCAAGCGCAAGTGGACACCGGAGCCCGGGGCGGCCGCGCAGGCACGTCCCTGGCGGGAGGCGCCGCAGCCGACCCGCGTCGAGCAGCCCGCCCAGCCCGTGCCCGCCGAGCAGCCACGCAGCCGGTTCTACGACGACGTCCCGCCTCCGCCTCCGCCGCCCCCGGCCTACCGGCCGCCCGGGCCGACCGCCGACGACGCCCCGACCGGGGCCGTGCCGCTCGGCTACCACCAGCCACCGCCTCCGCGTGGTGCCCGCCCGTACCCATCGCCCGATCCTTCGCAGCGGCAGACCGAGCCGGTCCGCCGGGACCGTCCGGTGCCACCCCCTCCCCCGAACGGCTACTACTCGGACCGTCCGCGCAGCGACGAGTACGAGCACTACGACACCGGGGGCTACGCCGGTGAGCCGCGCGACGTCCCCGAGCGCGACGTCCCCGAAACGGAGACGGCCTCGCGGACCACGGCCGCGGCGGGCGCGGGCAGCCTGCCGCGAATGCCGAAGAAGATCACCGTGACGCGGGTCGCGGCGTTGCGCAGCCGCCAGCTGACCGGTCAGGCCGTCGGCGCGTTCCAGCGCGCGACGAAGGCCGATGGCGCCGACAAGTCCGGCCTGACTTCGCTCACCTACGCGGTGATGCTCAACTACGCCAGCGACGCCGCGATGGCGATCGCACTGGCCAACACGTTGTTCTTCGCGGCGACCAGCGGCGAGAGCAAGGGCAAGGTGGCGCTCTACCTGCTCATCACGATCGCGCCGTTCGCGCTGGTCGCGCCGGTGATCGGGCCCGCGCTCGACCGCATCCAGCGCGGCAGGCGGCTGGCGATGTGCGTGTCCTCGGCGGGGCAGGCGCTGATGGCCGTGGTGATGGCGCTGCACTTCGACGACTGGCTGCTCTACCCGGCCGCGCTGGGGATGATGGTGCTGTCGAAGTCGTTCACCGTGCTCAAGTCGGCGGTGACACCGAGGGTGCTGCCGCCGGAGATCACGCTGTCGAAGACGAACGCGCGGCTGACCGTGTTCGGCCTGGTGGCCGCGGGCGCGTTCGGCGCGCTGGCCAGCGGGATCAACGCGCTGTGGGGTTCGCAGGGCGCGTTGTGGTTCACCGTGCTCATCTGCCTCGGCGCGGCGGTGCAGTCGATGCGGATCCCCAGCTGGGTCGAGGTGACCGAGGGCGAGGTGCCCGCGTCGCTGACGACGCAGCCGGATCGGCGGGAGCGTCGCAAGCGGCAGCCGATGGGGCGGCACATCGTCGTCGCGCTGTGGGCCAACGGCAGCGTGCGCGTGCTGACCGGGTTCCTGATGATGTTCGCGGCGTTCGCGGTGAAATCGCAGATGGAGGGCACCGGGCACAGCCCGTTCATCCAGCTGCTGCTGCTCGGCATCATCGGTGCCGCGGCCGGGGCGGGCGGATTCCTCGGGAACGCGCTGGGCTCGCGGCTGCACTTCGGCAGCCCGGATCAGGTGCTGCTCGGCTGTGTCGCGGCGTGCGTACTGTCCACTGTGGTCGCGACGCTCGCCTCGGGGCTCGCCACCGCTGCGATCGTCGGCCTCATCGGCGCGACGGCCAGTGCCCTGGCGAAGATCAGTCTTGACGCGGTGATCCAGGAGGACCTGCCGGAGGAGTCGCGGGCGTCGGCGTTCGGCCGCTCGGAGACCGTGCTGCAGCTCGCCTGGTGTTTCGGCGGCGCGGTCGGCCTGCTGCTGCCGCCGACGTACTGGATCGGCTTCCTGGTGGTGTCGATCCTGCTCGTGATCGGCCTCGTCCAGACGTTCATGGTGCAACGCGGCGGTTCGCTCGTGCCCGGCCTCGGCGGCAACCGCCCGGAGCGCCCGCAGGCGACCGGCAGCAGGCCGGTCCCCGGTGGGCCGCGGCGGCAGGCGGGCTCGTAGTCTTCGAACCATGCGACGTTCTCGGGTGGTGGCCTTGCTGGCGGCCGGTGGTTTCGCGGTGGCCGGATGCTCGGCGCCCGGCCCGGCCGAGGTGACGTTCTTCGCGGACGGTCACACGATCCGGGTGACGCCGTTCACCCTGTGCGATCTGAAGTCCGCCAAATGCGTTCCGGACCCGGACGCCGCGGGCAGCCTGAAGGTCCGGCCCGGCCGCCCGGTCCAGATCTCGGTGCCCGGCGACATCGCGAAGTCGCTGTGGAAGGTCACCGCGCAGTACGTCAACGGCAAGGGCGAACCCCAGCCGCTGATGGAGAACATCATCACCTCGCGCGACCGCTACGCCTACACCGTGACGCCGCCGTCGAAGGACGACCAGATCCAGGTCATCGAAATCGCGCAGGCGTCGGTGATCACGCGCACCGGGAACCCGGAGGACGCGGAGCCGATCACCACGGCGCTCTGGTCGCTCCAGGTCCAGCCCGGCTGACGTTTCACCGCTCACCGCTCACCGCTCACCGCGCGGGAGCAAGGGACCTTTGCTATCGCTCCCCCTGCTCCCGTACCGCGCGGGCCTATGCGCCCCGATGTGGTTTTCTCACCAAGGGTTCTGGGGCTGTGGGCGCTGCAGGACGCCTTCGGTGCGCTGGTCTGGGGTGCGACAAGGGCGTCCCTGGGTGCGGTGGATGCACCCAGGGCGTCCCTCGGACTACCCCGCGCACGAGCCCAACACCATTCGCCCGATATCGCGAACGCTCCGTTGCCGACGATGAACGTCCCGAACGGAGCGTTCGCGACACACGCCCCGGACCCAACGCCACATTCGGGCGTTCGAGCCACCTCGCGAACGGGCGGTTTACGGGTCGAGGTCCCTGGCGACCGCGCGCATGATCTCGGCGATCTGCTTGGTGTGCTTGCGATCCGGGTAGCGGTTGCGCCGCAGGTCCGGCTGCACCTTGAGCTCGAGCAGCTTGATCATGTCCTCGATGAGGCCATGCAGCTCCTCGGCCGGGCGGCGGCGGGCCTCGGCCACCGACGGCGGCGGGTCCAGCAGCCGGACGGAAAGGGCTTGCGGGCCCCGGCGGCCGTCGGCGACCCCGAACTCCAGGCGCTGACCGGCCTTGAGTCCTTCGACGCCTTGGGGCAGCGCGGCCTTGCGGATGTAGACGTCGGCGCCGCCGTCCTGCGTGACGAAGCCGAACCCCTTCTCCGCGTCGTACCACTTGACCTTGCCGGTCGGCACTTCCCTCACCAATCCTTTGCTGTGCTGCTCACGACGAACGCGCCCGGGGCGTACCCAGGGCGCGCGTCCGCTAAGCGTATCTCGACACAGGCCCTGGGGAGAAGTGGATACCGGCGGCTACCCTCTGCGCTATGAGCACCGCGACGAAGGAGACCGCCGTGACCGCAAGCGGCAAACCGTTCCTGATGCGGATCGGCATCGGCCTGTTCGGCCTCGGGATGCTCGCCGTGGTGGTGGTGTTCATCCTCTTCGCCACCGGTATGGAGAACCTGCCGGTGTGGCTCAGCGTCGGCGCCGGGGTCGTCACCCCGCTCGGGCTGTTGCTGGGACTGATCGCGCTGGTCCGCGAGGCGCGGACCAAGAACTAGCCTGCCGCTCCGCCGCGGGTGGCGGAGGCGCATGGATGCATCAGGGCACCGCGCGCACCGCCTCCTCGGCGAGTGCCCGGGTGAACCACGCCGGAAACTCCTCGAGCGAGTCGAACACCACATCGGCCCCCTCGGCCAGCAACTCCGCGCGGCTGCACGGGCCGGTCGCGACACCGACCGCGACCGCTCCGGCGGCACGCGCGCCGAGGATGTCGCCGATGTGATCACCGACGTACACCTTGGCTTCGTGCGCCTTGAGCGCTTCCGCCTTCCCCGTCGACCACAGCTCGCCGACGAGTTCGTCGACCTCGAAGCCGAGCGCGTCGATGTGCAGCTTCGCGTTCGGCGCGTACTTCCCGGTGACGACGAGCGTGCTGCCGCCCACGTCGTGAACCGCTCGCAACGCCTCGGCGGCGCCGGGCAGCGCGATCGTGACCGGCACGACCACGTCCGGGTACAGCTCACGAAAGCGGCCGACGAGCGCGGGAATGCGCGCCTCGGGGGCACCGAAGCCACGCAGGCTGTCGTCCAGCGGCGGCCCGAGGTTGGCCGCGAAGTGCTCCCCGTCCAAGGGCAGCCCCGACTCCGCGCCGAGCGTGTTCATCGCCACGAGCATGCCCGGCCGCGAGTCGATCAGTGTCATGTCGAGGTCGAACCCCACGGTGATTCCCACACAGCCACCGTAGCCGCCACCCCCGGCAGAACTCGTTCCCCGGGAACGCACGGTGTACACGAAGCTCCATCAGGTCAACTCTCTTGACACGGTGGCGCCCTGTGTCAAGCTGGTCGATGTGGGCGAGATCACCAGCTTCACCGACCGCGTCAAGGCATCGCTGCGCGAAGCGCTGCTCGAAGCGGCCACCGAGCTGCTCGCGGAGCGCGGGTACGCCGGGCTGCGGATGGCCGACGTCGCCGCCAGGTCCGGAGTGAGCAGGCAGACCGTCTACAACGAGTTCGGGAACAAGTCGGCACTGGTCCAGGCCGTCGTGCTGCGCACGGCGTCGGAGTTCCTCGACGGCATCCGCCAGCGCGTGGAGGTGGCGGAGGACCTTCTCACGGCCATCCACGGCGCCGTCGTCTACACGATCGAGCACGCCAGGGAGAACCGCCTCGTCGCCGCGGCGCTCGGCACCGAAGCCGGCGAGGATCTGCTGCCGCTGCTCACCACCAAGGGCGAGCCGATCCTCACGGCGGCCGCGGAACTGGCCGCCGGGCAGTACCTGGAGTTCGAGCCGGAGATGCCGCCCGCGTCGGCGGCACTGCTCGCCGAGACGGTCGTGCGGCTCTCGTTGTCCCACCTGACATTGTCCACGCATTCGGCGTCCGAGGCCGCGGACGCCGTCGTCGCCGTGCTCGAACCCGCCATCTCCCGTTTCACCGCCCAGGATTCCCAACCGTCCACAATGGAGTGACACGAAGGGGCCGTCATGACCGACACACTCGCCGAGCTTCGCACCGGATTCTCCTCGCTGCGCAAAGGTGGACTGAACTGGGATTCGTTCCCGCTGCGACTGTTCGCCAAGGGGAACAAGAAGTTCTGGAACCCCGCCGACATCGACTTCGGCCGGGAACGGGAGGGCTGGGAATCCCTCAACGACGAGCAGCGCCGGTCGACGACGTACCTCGTCGCGCAGTTCATCGCCGGGGAAGAGGCCGTCACCGAGGACATCCAGCCGTTCATGCGGGCCATGTCCGCCACCGGCCGGTTCGGCGACGAGATGTACCTGACGCAGTTCTGCTTCGAGGAAGCCAAACACACCGAGGTGTTCCGGCGCTGGATGGACGCTGTCGGGCTGACCGAGGACCTGCACCCGTTCGTCGCGGAGAACCCGCACTACCGCAAGCTTTTCTACGAGGAGCTGCCGCAGTCGCTGCGAGCGCTGGAGGAGGATCCCAGTCCCCTCAACCAGATCCGCGCGAGCGTCACGTACAACCACGTCATCGAGGGCAGCCTCGCGCTGACCGGGTACTACTCGTGGCAGCTGATCTGCACCCAGCACGACATCCTGCCGGGCATGCAGGAACTGGTACGCCGCATCGGCGACGACGAACGCCGTCACATGGCGTGGGGCACCTTCACCTGCCGACGGCACGTCGCCGCCGACGATTCGCTGTGGGACGCCGTGCAGCAGCGAATGGGCGAATTGCTGCCACACGCGTTGAACATGATCCAGTGGGTGAACGACCAGTTCGAGGAAGTGCCGTTCGACAACGATCCGGAGGAACTGATCCAGTACGCCGCCGACCGCGCGCAACGGCGACTGGGCGCGATCGAATCGGCCCGCGGGATGCCCGTCGAGCAGATCGACGTCGACTATTCGCCCGAGCATCTGGAAGACACTTTTGGCGAGGAGGACGCGAAAGCGTTCGCCGAAGCGGCCGCGAACGCCGGCTGACATGAGCTGAAGGGGACTTTCGCCGCATCCGACGCGCCGGACTTGCCCTTCAGCGCGGATCACGCCGC
>NZ_JBHYIK010000067.1:27537-54936 GCF_042739735.1 Amycolatopsis sp. NPDC059027
CAACTTGGGGCGCGTGGGCCCCAAACGCTTTCGCCCACCCCGCCGCAACCGCCGGATGAAATGCGCTGACGGGCATTTCCGCCGAACCCCCCGCGACGAAAGTCCCCTTCAGCTCGTCTCACGCGAGGAAAGTCCCCTTCATCCTGTCCGTTCAGGTGAATTCTCTTCACACGAAAGTGAATACTTCCAGGAAGGAGGTGACCGTTCGGCGCTGCCACCCGGTCGTGGACTTACGCCGCGGGCACGGCCGTAGCAGCGTCGAAAAGCACACTGTTCATGCCTTGCCTAACGCGGACGGGGATACGGATGTCGGCATTGAGGACGATGGGCACGTTGGCGGCGGCGCTGCTCGCCGGTGCGGCGATCACGGCGGCACCCGCCGCTGCGGACACCGACATAGTGGGCGGGCGGCCCGCGACGAAGGGCGAGTTCCCCCACCAGCTCAGTCTTCGTGACTCGTTCAGTGGCAAACATTTCTGCGGAGCGTCCATTCTGGACAAATACACCGCGCTCACCGCGGCGCACTGTGTGGCGGATTTCCACGGTGACGCGAGCAAGCTGTACGTGGTCGCGGGCAGCAACCTGCTCGACCGGGGCGGCGTCAAGTCCAGGGTCAAGAAGATCGTGACGCACAAGCAGTACGACGCCCAGCGGATCGTCAACGACATCGCGATCCTCAAACTCTCGTCCGGTCTCACGTTCGGCTCTGCCGTCGCCGCGGTGCCGCTGGCGACCTCGGATCCCTCGGCGGGCAGCCAGGTCACGCTGAGCGGCTGGGGCCTGACGAGCTTCCCCGGCACGATCCCGAACGCGTTGCAGACGCTCAACATGCACGTTCTCGGCCATTCGGCGTGCGTCCAGCAGAACCCGACCGACCTCCCGATCTCCGCGGGCAACCTGTGCACCATCAGCCCGAAGGGCAAGGGGGCGTGCAAGGGCGACTCGGGCGGGCCACTGGTGGCGGGTGGCAAGCAGGTCGGCGTCGTGTCCTGGGGAGTTCCCTGTGCGAAGGGCTATCCCGACGTGTTCACCAGCGTGAGCGCCTATGCGAAGTGGATCCAGCAGAACCGCTGAGCCGAACTCGGTCAACACCACCGAAACGGCCCTGAACAGCGCGAATCGCGCTGTTCGGGGCCGTTGTCCTCAAGGCGGCGTCGGGTACCCTCGGGCCCCGGATGGGTGGTGATCATGACCAGGGTGACGAAGCGCGATCGGCTGCTGTGGTGCGCCGGAATCGCCGTACTGACCGCGCTCACCGCGTGGACGGTCGTCCGCGTATCGACGGAGCCCGCGCCGAATGCGAGCGGGGCTGCGATCGCACCGGCCGCGGCGCCCGGTGGTGGCGCCGCGGCCCCGGGCCGGGTATCTCCGTCCCAGGAACCGGTTTCGGCCGTGGTACTCAACAAATGCCCGGTGTCCGCGACGGCGTGTGTGGACGAAGGGCTCAGGATCAGCTGGCTGCAGAAGGACGGCAAGATCACCTACGGCCCGGTGCCGGTGATGCCGGGCACCGACGGCCCGGACGATTCCGTGGCCACGCCGAAGGGCGTCTTCCATGTCGCATGGAAGGACGCCCACCACGTCAGCAACGAATTCCCCGAAGCCATGCCGAACGCGGTGTTCTTCGCGCCCGGCGGCATCGCCTTCCACGAGGGCAGTCTGATCGCCGCGTCCCACGGCTGCGTGCACCTGAGCCCGGAAGCCGCCGGCCGGTACTTCGACGCGCTCCCGGTCGGCGCCGAGGTGGCTGTTTTCTAGGCGTGCTCGGTCTTCGCGACGTCTTCCAGGCCGAGAATGGTGACGGCCTGCTGCCGCATTTCGATCTTACGGACCTTACCGGTCACGGTCATCGGGAACTCGTCCACGACGTGCACGTAACGCGGGATCTTGTAATGCGCCAGCTTACCCGCACAAAACTCCCGTAAGCTCTCCGCCGTCAACGGCGTCGCACCCTCACGCATCCGCACCCACGCCATCAACTCTTCACCGTACTTGACGTCCGGCACGCCGATCACCTGCGCGTCCAGAACATCCGGATGCGTGTACAGGAACTCCTCGATCTCCCGCGGATACAGGTTTTCACCACCCCGGATCACCATATCCTTGATCCGCCCCGTGATGTTCACATAACCGGCGTCATCCATCACCGCCAAATCCCCGGTATGCATCCACCGTGCCGCATCGATCGCCTCCGCCGTTTTGTCCGGCTGCTCCCAATACCCCAACATCACCGAATACCCGCGCGTACACAACTCACCCGGCTCACCCCGCGGCACCGTCAACCCCGACTCCGGATCGACGACCTTCACCTCCAGATGCGGCCCCACCCGCCCCACCGTCGACACCCGCCGCTCCACCGAATCATCCGCCCGCGTCTGCGTCGACACCGGCGACGTCTCCGTCATCCCGTAACAAATCGACACCTCCGCCATCCCCATCCGCTCGATGACCTGCTTCATGACTTCGACAGGACACGGCGACCCCGCCATGATCCCCGTCCGCAACGACGACAGGTCAAAACTGCCGAAATCGGGATCGGCGAGTTCCGCGATGAACATCGTCGGAACACCATAAAGCGAAGTGCACTTCTCCGCCGACACGGCCTCCAACGTGGCTTTCGGATCGAACGCGGGAGCCGGAATCACCATGCAGGCCCCGTGTGACGTACACGCCAGATTCCCCATCACCATACCGAAACAGTGATAAAAGGGAACGGGAATACACACCCGGTCACGCTCGGTGTAGCCGCAGAGTTCCCCGACGAAGAAGCCATTGTTCAGGATGTTGTGGTGCGACAGCGTCGCGCCCTTCGGGAACCCGGTCGTCCCCGAGGTGTACTGGATGTTGATCGGATCATCCGCCGAAAGCCCGGCCTGCAACTCGGCCAGCCGAGCCGGATCACCCCGCCGCCCCGCGTCCATCAGCGACGTCCACTCGTCGCCGCCGAGCAACACGACGTGTTGCAGCGCCGCGCATTTCGGCCGCGCCTCGGCGATCATCGCGGCGTAGTCCGAGGTCTTGAACGACGCCGCGGCCACCAGCAGTTTCACCCCGGCCTGGTTCAGCACGAACTCCAGCTCGTGCGACCGGTACGCCGGGTTGATGTTCACCAGGATCGCGCCGATCTTGGCCGTGGCGTACTGGACGCACGTCCACTCCCACCGGTTCGGCGACCAGATCCCCACCCGGTCGCCCTTGCCGATGCCGAGCGCCACCAGGCCGAGCGCGAGCGTGTCGACCTCTCCGGCCAGCTCCCGGTAAGTCCACCGCCGCCCCGCCGCGCGGTCGACCAGCGCGTCCCGGTCACCGAACGCCGCCACCGTGCGATCGAAGTCGCCGCCGATCGTGTCCCCCAGCAACGGCACGTCGGAGACCCCGGAGGCGTAACTGGGCAAGGGTGCGGGCATGGAGACCTCCCAGACGTCGGCGGCTGCGGACCGCAGTCTAAGAACCCGGCGGCTGGGCTGCCAGCGGACCAGGCTCCACCGGTAGCGGGCCCGGACCGCGGCGGCAGCCCGGTCTGCGGAACGCCCAGATGCTCGGCGACGTACGGAAACCGGTGACCGAACCTTCTCGTGCGGTGAAATGCCGACAGGAATGGTCCAGTTCGTCTCGCTTTTTCGGATCATTGAACGACACCGGCAGATCTTGGCATCCCCGGCGGAAACCGGGTGCGTTGATCCTCCCCGGGTCAATGCGGCCGACCGTCGGCGTAGCGGGCGCCGGGCGTAGCGGTTCCGCTACCCTCGGCGGCAGGCTCGATGTGGCGGAGGGATCGGTTCGTGCCGGAGGAATTCTCGCTGGGCATGTTCGAGGTGGACGTCGCCGTCCGCCGGGCTGGGCTTCCCGCCAGTTGGGCTCCGTTCGACGTCCGGAGCGCGGTCCAGGCGGCCGGCGACGACGCGATCGCCACCTATGACCGGCTGAATACCGAGGCGTGGGACGCCCTGCGTGCCCGTCGGCTCGCCGACCGGGACAAGCTGGACGTCGATGTCGCCCACACGCTCCGCGCCTGGACGCAACCCGACGTGCTGATCATCGTGCGGGCGACCGAGCTCGCCGACCGCCGTCGCGTCTACTACCGCGCGACCATCGCCGAAGGGCTCGGCGTCCTCTCCGAGCAGGTGGGCGACAACATCACCTTCCTGCAGATCCGCCCGGACCGCCTGGTCGACGCGATGGTCGGCACGCTTCCGCCGTATCGCCCCGTTCCGGTTCGCCCGGTGACCATCACGCGCCGCTCGCGCCCCGCGCCACAGGGCGATCGCGACTTCAGCGCCGAGGACTTCACCGCCGAGCCCAGCCGAGCAGAGCAGGAGGCGTTGACCTCGTTCAGCCAGTGGCCACCACATCGGCTGGGCAGCGTCGAACTCCACGTGCGCAGCAGCCACTCGGTGCTCCACAACCAAGGCGCGGTCACGTTCTTCGACTCCGAGGGCGGCCGCTTCCTCGTCTTCACCGAGCCGCTTTCCGGCGGCGAAACCCGGCTCAGGTATGTCCCGTCGGACGGCTCGCACCTACGGCGCTGGCTGCACGACACCATTGCCGAAGTCGCCCGTTAGCCCGCCGTCGTTTCGAGCGCATTCGCCGCCTCACCGACGAACCTGCGCACGCCCTCCGGACCACCCTCGTCCCCTGACCGGGGTAGTCCCTGCTCACGAAACCGCAGACGGCCCCGGCTGGTCACTAGTACAGTGCCAGTAGGCCACGCACGGTGGTCACGGAGGGTGCGGGAGGGGCACTATGGCCGGGATAACCTTCGGCGAGGAGGGCTCGGTACCGGGCACGAGCCAGGCCGCCGGCGATGCGGGCCAAAACCTTCTCAAGGGCATACTGAGCGCGCCGATGGACGCCGACGCGGCCAAGCGAATCTCGACCGGTGGGGCCGATCTGAAGAAGATGGCCGAGAACGGCAGCTTCGCGATCAACGAAGCCGGACTCCAGGCCTACCTCAAAGCCTGCGACAAGTTCCTTGAAGGCTATGACACTTGGCGGGATCATCTTCGAGACCTCGTCCACGCTGCCCAAATGGGGGATAGCAAGTACGCGAAGGACGTGGCGAACTTCAATGCGAAGGTCGCCGGCAGCAGTGGCGATCCACAGTCACTGCTACCGAACCTCGACCTCATGCACGACGGTATCGAGGCCGCCAAGGCGGCGTTGCTGATCGCGCGTAAGAACTACCGCGAGACCGAGGAAGCCCACAACATCACCTTCGCCAAGATCAACAAGGAACTCGATCCGCAGTGATCCGACGTACTTTCGCCAGCATCGCGGCTCTGGCCGTCACAGTTGCCACGCTCACCGCGTGTTCCAGCCACGTCGGCGGCCAAGCCAGCCCCTCGGCGTCAGGCCCAGCCACAACCAGGTCGACACCGACCACCACCGATGATCCGAGCAACCCGTTCGCCGGGATGAACCAGTGCACGATGCTGGACCAACTACTGGCAGGCCAGGGGTTTCAACCAGCGACCCCAAGCCTTGGGGACCCCAAGCGCGCATGTTCCGCGAACAAGCCGATAACGGACACGGAGCCTGCGATCGTGGCGGGCCTCGGCTTGTACCCGGGGCAGAAGATCAACGAGAATCTCCAAAATCCCTCGCAAGCCAAGCCGGGGAAGATCAACGACAGTGGCCGTCCCGTGGTCATGGAGCCGGAACCGCTTCACTCTCGCGGGCAGTGCCAGATCAACCTCCAGGTTGCCACCAATTCGCATGCCAACGTCGGGATGACTTCGGGTACGGACACCGAGCGCGCGTGCAAGCTCGTTCAAGGCCTAGCGGAGAAGGTCGATCCGTTGTTGCCGAAGGCGTGAGGGGAGCTCCGTCATGAACCAGCCGCACCGGGCACAACACCAGCAGTCGGCGGGTGAGTTCTACGCCGAGACGCAACGGCAGCTGGCGGGGAACGCACGCCACCTGGGGTCCGAGGACTGGGACGAAGCGCGGGACGGGATCGGGCAACAGACCCAGGACATGGCCTCCGTGTATTCGGTCACCCAGGGGCACGCGCTACTGCAGGGCCAGACAACGCGGACTGATTTTCCAACGCCCGAGCAGCACTACCCGGGCATGGCGCACGAAGAGTTGTACCGCATGGCCCACGACAATCTGGACCTTGAACAGATCAACAGGTACAGCGAGGTCACCAACCAGTTCGGTAACTGGCTGGCTGATGTGTCCAACGCCTTCGCCGACGCGGGCAGCGGGGCGCAGACCCAGTGGCAGGGAGAGGCCGCCTCCGGCGCGCACGGGTTCTTCCAGTCCACCGCGAGCCATGCCGAGCAGGCGAGCAACGCGGTGCAGCTGACGTCGAACCGGTACTCCCAGCAGTCCTCGGCCGCGCACTACGCCAAGACGAACATGCCGGAGCCGACCGGGTTCAACCAGGACGCCGAGATGAACAAGGCGGTCCAGCAGTTCGTCACCGGTGACCACGCCGCGGCGACCGAGACGATGAGCGGGATCACCGCCAAGCAGCAGCAGGCCGACGAGGCGCACGGCCGGGCGGTGCAGGTCATGCAGAACCTGGACACGACCTATCACGAGACGGCCTCGACCCAGCCGACCTACACTCCGCCGCCGCAGCCGGGCAACGACAGCACGACCGCGAGCAGCGCGCACGCCACCGGGTTCAGCGGCACGGGCACCACGAGCGGTGTCGGCCCGGGGACGGGAACACCTGGTGGAGGCCAGTTCACCGGTTCCTCCACGCCGTACACCGGCGGTGGTGGCAGCAGCTACAGCCCGCCGCCGGGACTCACCACGGGCACGGGCAACCCCAACCTGCCCCCGGTCGGCGGCCCCGGCACCAGGCCGCCGATGACCATGCCCCCCGGCACGCGCCCCGGCGACTTCGGGCTCGCCGGTGCCCCGCCGGTCAACCCCGGCGGCAAAGGCGGGGACATCACGCGGAGCAAGCCGGGGACGGGGTCCGGACGCGCGGGCAGCAACTTCGCGGGCTCCCGGGTGTCCGGCGGTGGCTACAGCCCCGGCAAGGGCGAGCAGGCCGCGGGCAAGGGCAGCGGCGGCAGTGGCTCGGGCAAGCCCGCCGGGGAACGTCTCGAACGTGGCGCCACGGCCGCGGCCAACGCAGGCAAAGCGGGCAAGGCGGGAGCGCCGGGTGCCGCGGGCGGGCAAGGCTCCGGCAAGAAGAAAGAAGAGGACAAGGAGCACAAGAACAAGATGCCGTTGCAGGACGACGAGGTGTTCGAGGTGAAGCCGGATCGCGGGCCCGACGGCGAGAAGATCGTCCCGCCGGTCATCGGCGGCTGACCCTTAGGGGGTTGCGCCGCTGGGGACCTCCTCACAGCGGTCCCTCCGGGCCGCTCGCCTCGATATCGTGGAAGTCATGCGCTTCTACCTGGTCGACGCCTTCACCGACCGTGCCTTCGCGGGTAACCCGGCCGGGGTTGTCCTGCTCGACACGCCCGCCGATCCCATGTGGATGCAGATGGTGGCCGCGGAGATGAAGCACTCCGAGACGGCGTTCGTCGTCATCACCGGCGACGGACCGAAGTCGCTGCGCTGGTTCACTCCGGCCGCCGAAGTGGATCTCTGCGGCCACGCCACCGTCGCGACGACGCACGTGCTCGGCGGCGAGCAGGTCTACACGACCCGCAGCGGCGAGCTGCGCTGCCGGGCCGAGGACGGCTGGGTGACGCTGAACTTCCCCGCCGACCCGCCGCAGCCCACCGAGGACGACCTGAGCGCGATCCTGCCCGGTGTCGAGATCGAGGAAACCGGGCGCGGGGTCGACAACCTGTTCGCGGTGGTCAAGGACGCCGACGTCGTCCGCCGCCTCACGCCGGACCTCGCCGCGTTGAAGGCGACCTGGAACGGCAGGCTGCTCGTCACCGCACCGGGCGACGCCGAGGGCGTCGACTTCGTCAGCCGGTTCTTCGGGCCCGGCGTCGGCGTCGACGAGGACCCGGTCACCGGCTCGGCGCACTGCATGCTGGCGCCGTACTGGTCGCGGCGGCTCGGCCGCGCCGAGCTGACCGGGCACCAGGTGTCCGAACGCGGCGGGATCGTGCGGACGAAGCTCGACGGCGACCGCGTCGAGCTGGCCGGTCAGGCCGTCACCATCGTGAGCGGGGAGCTGCACGTCTGATGCGATTCATCCTCAACATCATCTGGGTCGTGCTCTGCGGCTTCTGGATGGCGCTCGGCTACCTCGTCGCCGGGATCATCTGCTGCGTCCTGATCATCACGATCCCGTTCGGGCTCGCGTCGTTCCGGATCGCGCACTACGCGCTGTGGCCGTTCGGCCGGACCGTCGTCGACCGCCGCGACGCCGGTGCCGCGTCGTGCCTCGGCAATGTCATCTGGTTCGTGTTCGCCGGGCTGTGGCTGGCCATCGGGCACGTCCTCACCGGGATCGCGCTGTGCGTCACGATCATCGGCATCCCGCTCGGCATCGCGAACTTCAAGATGATCCCGGTGTCGCTGACCCCGCTGGGCAAGGAGATCGTCGACCTGCCCTAGTCCTCCGGCTCGAACGGCAGCTCGACGACCAGGCACGGACCGCCGACGAACAACCCGCCGTCGACGCCGAGCGCCTTGCCGCCCGCGTAGAGGTACGGCCCGTCGATCTGCGCCGGGTGGATCCCCAGCTGGTCGGCGATCACGCTGTGGCCGTGCACGACCCGCTCCCCGCCGAGCAGGTCGAGCAGGCGCTGGGCGGCCTCCTCGCCGTCCGGGCCGCGGAAGGCGTAGCGCGTGGTCATCCGCCGCCACACGTCCCACCAGGCCTCCAGATCACGACCTTCGAGGATCTCGCGGACACCGGCGTTGATGCCCTCGATGTCCTCGCCCCATTCGAGGTATTCGAGCGTGTCCGAATGCAGCAGCAGGTGCTCGTCGGCGAGTGCGCCCAGCGGACGGCTGGTCAGCCACGCGATGTGCTCGCCGGTGAGCCTGTCCTGGTCGTCGGCCAGCCCGCCGTTGATCTCCCAGCTGCGCGCGAAGCTGCGCGGCCCGAAATCCGACGGCACAGGCTCGTCGCCGAAGTGGTACATCCCCAGCAGCAGGATCTCGTGGTTGCCCAGCAGCGTCTGGACCAGGCCACCCGCCTCGGCGGCCTCGGTTTCCAGCCGCATCACCAGGTCGATCGCGCCGACGCCGTCGGGCCCGCGATCGACGAAGTCGCCGAGGAACCACAGGTGGTCCTCCCCTCCCGCCCAGTTCTCGTCGTCGTCGAGGAGCCCTTCGGCTCTGAGGGCATCGGCCAGCGCGTCACGGTGGCCGTGCACGTCGCCCACCACATACGTGGACCGGTCCTTGCTCATCTCCCGACGATAAGCCCTGCTCCCGGCAGCCGACGATCAGCCTTCGCCGAACGGGTCACGGGTCCGCCCGATCAGGTCGGCCACCGAGTCGAGCACCAGGGTGGGCCGATACGGATAGCGTTCGGCCGACTCCCGGGTGGAGATGCCGGTGAGCACGAGGATGGTCTGCAGGCCGGCCTCGATCCCGGAGTGCACGTCGGTGTCCATCCGGTCGCCGATCATCAGCGTCGACTCCGAATGCGCGCCGAGCCTGCGCAGGGCACTGCGCATCATCAGCGGGTTCGGCTTGCCGACGTAGTACGGCGAGCGCCCGGTGGCCCTCTCGATCAAGGCGGCGACCGATCCGGTGGCAGGCATCGAACCCTCCAGGCTCGGCCCGGTGGCGTCCGGGTTGGTGGCGATGAACCGCGCCCCGCCCTCGATCAGCCGGATCGCGCGGGTGATCGCGCTGAAGCTGTACGTCCTGGTCTCGCCGAGCACGACGTAGTCCGGGTCGCGCTCGGTCAGCACGTAGCCGACTTCGTGCAGCGCCGTGGTCAGCCCGGCCTCGCCGATCACGAACGCCGACCCGTTCGGCCGCTGTGCGGAGAGGAACTTCGCGGTGGCCAGCGCGGAGGTCCAGATGGCCTCCTCCGGGATGTCCAGACCAGTGCGCAGCAGCCGGGCCCGCAGGTCACGCGGGGTGTAGATCGAGTTGTTGGTCAGCACCAGGAAGTCGATCCCGTTCGACCGGAGCTCCGCGAGGAACTCGTCGGCGCCGGGAACGAGGTGTTCCTCCCTGACCAGGACGCCGTCCATGTCGCTCAGGTAAGTCCACTGCCGATCGTTCATGTCCCGGATCCTACGGGCAAACCCGGGAGCTCTCCTGGCACTCCGCCCACGACACGTGTGCGCCGTACCGCCGAACTGGCTACAGTGGAAATAGCCGCCGATTGCGAGGGGAGTCGCAGGGTCGGCGCGCACAACGGGGATTTGGGGGAATACGAAAAGTCACGAACACAGTTTTCGTGCGAGCGGGGGAATCACATGTCTCTCAGCGCAATTCACCCTGCCCTTGGCATTGCCACACACAGGAGGGCAGGGACGATTCATGACGGAAACAATCGACCGCCGGACACAAACGACGGAATTGGCGGGGCCGAACTGGGGACTGACCAAGTTCCTTGATCCACTGCGGATCCCACCGGTGATCCGGCCGCATTCGTGGTGGCACCACGAAATGATCACCATTCCGATGGTCACCAAGACGCAGCGGCTGCATTCACAGCTGCCGCCGTCGAAGCTGTGGACCTATGCGGGGGAATTCCCGGGTCCGACAATCGAAGTGCGCAGCGGCAAGCGACTGCGGATTTCGTGGAACAACGACATCGAGGGAAAGATTCCGCTCGTCGCGGTGCAGGGTCCGGCGGGCACCAATCCGTCGAGCAGGCCGGGCCGCGAACTCGACCTCAAGGACTACAAGATCATCGAAGGAGTCGCCGACCTGCCCGCGTGGACCGTGGTGCACCTGCACGGCGCCCGCACCAACGCGGGCAACGACGGCTGGGCACACAACGCCAACCTCGCCGGCACCTCGCAGCTGACCGAGCACGACAACGTCCAGCAGGCGATGCCGCTGTGGTACCACGACCACGCGATGGCCATCACCCGCTTCAACGTCCACACCGGACTCGCGGGGATGTACCTGGTCAGGGACGACGAGGAGGACGCCCTCGACCTGCCGGGCGGCGATCACGAGATCCCGCTGATCATCGCCGACCGCAACCTCGACCGCGACCCGGCGACGGGCGCGCTCACCGGCCAGCTGCTGTACAAGGTGGCGGACGTGGGCGGCGGGATCCTGCTCCCGTTCACCGGCCCGTTCACACTGGTCAACGGCGTGGTCTGGCCGCATCTGGACGTGGACGCCCGGTGGTATCGGTTCCGGCTGCTGAACGCGTCGAACGCGCGGTTCTACGTGCTGAACCTGGTGGACGAGAACGGGGTGCCGCAGAACGACGCGGTCCGCCTGATCGGGACCGACGGCGGGCTGCTGCCCGCCCCTGCGCCACTACCGGCCAAGACCGCCGAGTATCCCGGCGGCCTCAGCGTCGCCCCGGCCGAGCGGTTCGATCTGCTGATCGACTTCAGCAGGTTCAAAGGGCGGAAGCTCCGGCTGACCAACCTCGACCCGAACCTGGGCACCGTCGAACCGGATCTGATGGAGTTCCGGGTGGAGAACCGGAACCGGCACGATGCGTTCAAGCTGCCGGAAAAGGTGTCGAAGTCCTATGTCCGGCTGAAGCACGGCGACACGCTGCCCGAAAAGCACGACCACGTGTGGATCGCGCTGCTGCTGAACAAGGACGGGCACCCGGAAATGTGGGATCTGGAGGAGCTGCACACGCCGGACCCCGGCGGGGACGGGATCATCCAGCTCCAGGACCCGACGGCGAATCCGCCGAAACTGCGGACGTTCCGCCGGATCGGGAAGCTGTTCGACGACACCACGGGCATCTTCCTCGAGTACAACGGCTGGGCGGTGTGGAACATCCTGCACCTGGGTGGCCCACAGCATCCGATCCACATTCACCTGACGGAGTTCCAGGCACTGTTCCGGAAGCACTTCACCACGACGTTCTCCTCGCGCGACGAGCGGACGACACGCCCGATCGGCAGCGTGAACCCGCAGACCGGGAAGCCCGACCCGATCGACGATCTCCCGCTGGAGAAGTACGAGGAAGGCTGGAAGGACACCTTCATCGTCAAGCCGGGGCAATGGGTGAGCGTCGCGGGCAACTTCGGCGGCGGTACCGGGGAGTTCATGTACCACTGCCACATCCTCGACCACGAGGACGAGGGCATGATGCGGCCGTTCGTGGTGCACCCGAAGGAGGTGGCGAAGTTCCACCACCACGGCGGTGGCCACCCCCACGGCTGAGGGGTCGGTCCGTGGGGCCTCCCGTAGTTCAAGGAGGCCCCACGGTCCGCGGCGTCAGCTCCCGGCGGCCGGGTGGACGGCGACCGTGGCGGCCTTGACGGACAACGTGACCGGGGATCCCGGTTCGAGCGCGAGGTCGGCGACGGCGGCCGGGGTGAGATCGGCGGTCAGGCCGTGCGCCCAGCCGTCGCCGCGGACCCGCAGCCGCACCACCGGCCCGTGCGGCTCCAGTGCGGCGACGACCGCGTCGACGGTGTTGCGCGGGCTGCCGTGGTGCTCGCCGTCGTGCGGATAGACCGCGACGGCGCTGGGCGCGAACACCGCGACCGCGGCTTCGCCGTCGACCGCGTCGTCGGCCGGAATACCGCTCACCACCTGACCTTCCGGGGTCCGCAGCCCGTCCGCGACCGCGGTCCCGGCGACCAGGTTGAGCCCGGCGATCCGCGCGGTGAACGCCGAGCGCGGCGCCGCCAGCACCTCGCGGGTCGGCCCGCGTTCGACGATCCGGCCGCCCGCGAGCACGGCGACGTGGTCGGCCAGCGCGAGCGCGTCCAGCGGATCGTGGGTCACGAGCACCGTCGTCGGGCCGGTCCGCAGCACCCGGCGCAGCAGCCCGCGGATGGCGGGTGCCGAATCGACGTCGAGCGCGGCGAACGGCTCGTCGAGCAGCAGCAGATCCGGCTCGGCGGCCAGTGCCCGCGCGATCGCGACGCGCTGGGCCTGCCCGCCGGAAAGCTGTGCGGGCTTCCGGTCCGCGAGTTCCGCGGCGTCCACTTCGGACAGCCACCCCTCGGCGATCTCGCGGGAGCGCTGCTTTCCCACACCCGCCGAACGCGGCGCGAAGGCGACATTGTCCAAAGAGGACAGATGAGGGAACAGCAACGCGTCCTGCGCGAGCAGGCCGATCTTCCGCCGGTGGGGCGCCAGGCGCACGCGGTCGTCGGCGAGCACCCGCCCGGCGAGCATGATCCTGGCCTGCCGAGGAGCGATCAGCCCGGCAAGGCTGCCGAGCACGGTCGACTTGCCCGAGCCGTTCGGGCCGAGCAGGGCGAGTACGTGCCCGTCGGGCACGGTGAAGTCCACGGCCAGCTCGAACTCGCCCCTCGTGAGTTCGAGCCCGGCCTCGAGCGTCATGCGGTCGACTCGCTTCGCGAGACAGCGTCCAATCCTTTTCGGCGCATGACAACCATGATTCGCTCGCAAGCATCGCTCATGGCGGTCGACTCGCTTCGCGAGACAGCGTCCAATCCTTTTCGGCGCATGACAACCATGATTCGCTCGCAAGCATCGCTCATGACCGCACCCCTTCCAGCGCACGCGGCCGGGCGAGGGCGATGACGACGATCGCGACCACGATCAGCAGCAGGGCGAGCGCGACGGCGCTGTCGACGTCGACCTCGGCCTGCTGGTAGACCTCCAGCGGCAGCGTGCGCGTGACGTCCTCCAGACTGCCCGCGAAGGTGATGGTGGCGCCGAACTCGCCCAGCGCCCTGGCGAAACTGAGCACGACACCGGAGCCGAGCGCGGGCAGCAGCAGCGGCAGGGTGACCCGGCGGAACACCGTCCACGGCCGGGCCCCGAGCGTCGCGGCGATCCGTTCGTAACGGTCACCGGCGCCCCGCAGCGCGCCCTCCAGGCTGACCACCAGGAACGGCATCGCCACGAACGTCTGCGCGATGACGACCGCGGCGGTGGTGAACGGCACCTGCGCACCGGTCGCCCAGCCGATCAGCTCGCCGAGAAAGCCCTTTCTGCCCAGCAGGTACAGCAGGGCCAGCCCGCCGACCACCGGCGGGAGCACCAGTGGCAGCAGCACGACCGAGCGCAGGAACCGGATCCCCGGCACCCGCGAGCGCGCCAGCACCACGGCCAGCGGGACGCCGAGCAGTACACAGGCCACTGTGGACAGTGCGGCGGTGACCAGCGACAGCCGCAGCGCGTTGAGCGACGAGGGCTGGACCAGCAGCGACGGCAGCCGGGTCAGATCGGACCGCGTCAGCAGCCCCACCACCGGCAACACCACCAGCGCCAGCGCCAGCACCGCCGGGACCCACAGCACCCCGGGGACGCGCACTTCGGTCACGGCGTGCCAAACCCGACCTTGCCCAGCTCGGCCTTCCCCTCCGGCCCGCGCACGAACTCGGTGAACTCCTTGGCCAGCGCGGCCTGCGGCGCGTCCTTCACGACGCCGATCGGGTAGTTGTTGATCGCCCCCGCGGCCTCGGGGAAGTCGACCTTGTCCACCTTCCCCGCCGCCGACGTCGCGTCGGTGACGTAGACGAGCCCGGCGTCGGCGTCGCCCGACGACACCTTCGCCAGCACCTGCTTGACGTCCTGCTCCTCGCTCGCGGGCTTGAGCGTGACGCCGGTGCTCTGCTCGATCTTCTTCGTCGCCGCGCCACACGGCACCTGCGGTGCGCACACGACGACGGTCGTGCCGCCCTTGGCGAGATCGGCGAACGCCTTGATCCCCTTCGGATCGCCCTTGCCAACGGCGATGGTCAGCTTGTTCGTGGCGAACACCGCCGGCGAGCCGTCGATCACCTGCGCCTTGGCGGCCTTGTCCATATTGGCCTGGTCGGCGGAGGCGAAGACGTCGGCCTTCGCGCCGTTGGTGAGCTTCTGGACCAGAGCGGACGAACCCTCGAAGTCGAACTTCACGGTGACGCCGGGGTGCTTGGCCTCGAACTGCTTGCCGAGCGCGCCGAAGGACTCGGTCAGCGAGGCCGCCGCGAACACCGTGAGCGTGCCGCCCGGCGACGGCGCCGGGGCCTGGCCGCCGGGGTTCGAGCTGGCCTTGTCGGAGCTGCTGCACGCGGTGGCGGCCAGCGCGACGGCGGCGGCGACCGCGGCGACGGTGGGGGCGCCGGAGAGCTTCATCGGGTTCCTTCCGGGGTTTCCACCACGACGGTGGTGGCCTTGACGACGGCGACCGCGAGCACGCCCGGGCGCAGGCCCAGCTCGCGGACGGCTTCGGTACTCATCAGCGACACCACGCGATGCGCGCCGCACTGCAGTTCCACCTGGGACATCACCTTGTCGACGATGACCTCGGTGACCAGCCCGACGAAGCGGTTGCGCGCCGACCGCCCGACCTCGGAGGGATCGTCGGGCCCGGACGCCTGTGCGCGGGCGAAGGCAGCGAGCTGGGCGCCGTCGACGACCTTCCGCCCGACGGCGTCGTCGGTGGCGGTCAGCTGACCGGCCCGTACCCAGCGGCGGACGGTGTCGTCGCTGACGCCGAGGAGTTTGGCTGCCTCGGACAGCCGGAATTGCGGCATGGCAGCGACATTAACGCCGCACCTGCGGAATAGCCATGGCGGGTGGGGAATTACGCGGGGCGGGAATTGTCCAGGATGTCGGCGCGTACCTCGTCGAGCATCGCGTTCTGAAAGCGTTCCACCACTTTCCGTTCCTCGGGTGAGAACCCTGCCAGGATCCGCTCCAGCGCGTCCGCGGCCGACTCGAACAGCGGGGCGAACTTGGCCATGGCGTTCGGCACCACCTCGACGAGGACCTTGCGGCGGTCCTCCGGGTCGCGCACGCGCCGGACCAGCCCGGCCTTCTCCAGCCGGTCGATGACGCCGGTGACCGCGCCGGTGGAAAGCCCGGTGAGCTCGGCGATCCGGCCCGCGGTCAGCGGGCCTGGAGCCTGGCTGACCAGGTCGAGCGCCTTGTGATCACTGGAGGCCAGCCCCATCTGTTCGGCGATCCTGGCGTGCCGGATGACGGCAAGGGTGCTGCCCTCCCGGCCCAGCTGCGCGAACCTGGCGAGTTCGCCGGCGGTGACGGGATACGTCTTTCCTGTGGTGCTCGACATCACGCAACCCTTTCACCGTGTGCCGCGGGTCGTTCGGCTACTGAGCGGCTCACTTCATGAAAGAGTCTAACGAGTCGGACTCGACACACTCCGGGGTTAGGCTGGAGCCAATGACAGCAGTGGATCTCGGGTTTCCTCGCGTCCCCGGTACACGAGGTGCGTCCGGCGCGCCCACGAAACCCCGTCCCGACACGCCGGAACTCATCGACACGTTCGGCCGCGTCGCCACCGATCTCCGGGTGTCGCTGACCGACCGGTGCAATCTGCGCTGCACCTACTGCATGCCCGCCGAGGGGCTCGACTGGATGCCCGGCGAGCAGGTGCTGACCGACGACGAGCTGCTGCGGCTGCTCCGGGTCGCGGTCGAGCGGCTCGGCGTCACCGACATCCGGCTCACCGGCGGGGAACCACTGCTGCGACCCGGCCTGGAGGACCTCGTCGCGCGGATCAGCGCCCTCGAGCCGCGGCCCCGATTGTCCATGACCACCAACGGGATCGGCCTCGCGAAGCGGGCCGCCGCGCTCGCCGCGTCCGGTTTGGACCGGATCAACGTCTCGCTCGACAGCGTCGACCCCGAGACGTTCGTCCGGATCACCCGGCGCGACCGGCTTTCCCATGTACTGGACGGTCTCGCCGCCGCCCGCGACGCCGGGATGACACCGGTCAAGATCAACGCGGTGCTGATGCGCGGGCTCAACGAGCACGAAGCCGTGCCACTGCTGCGGTTCAGCCTCGCCGAGGGCTATCACCTCCGGTTCATCGAGCAGATGCCGCTGGACGCCCAGCACGGCTGGAACCGGGGCGACATGATCACCGCCGAGGAGATCCTCGGCATGCTCCGCGCGGAGTTCGAGCTTTCGCCGTTCCCCGCCGCGCGCGGCGGCGCCCCCGCCGAACGCTGGCTGGTCGACGGCGGCCCCGGCGACGTCGGCGTGATCGCGTCGGTCACGCGGCCGTTCTGCTCGGCCTGCGAGCGCACCCGGCTGACCGCGGACGGCCAGGTCCGGTCCTGCCTGTTCAGCAACGACGAGACCGACCTACGCGCGCTCGTGCGCGCGGGCGCGCGCGACGAAGAGGTGGCCGACGCCTGGCGGCGCACGATGTGGGGCAAGCTCGCCGGGCACGAAATCAACGAGGCCGGGTTCGCGCAGCCGATCCGGCCGATGAGCGCGATCGGCGGTTGAGATGACTGAGACGACCGTGTCGGTGCTCGTGCGCTACTTCGCCTCGGCGAGGGCCGCGGCGGGCGTGGAAGAGGAGAAGGTGCGGCTGCCCGGTGGCGCCACCGTGGCCGACGCCGTCCGGCAGGTGCGCGAACTGCACCCCGGCGCGCTCGACCGCGTCCTCGACGCGGCGAGCCTCCTGCTGAACGAGGTCGCCGTCCGGGACACGAGCCGCACCCTGTGTGACAGTGACCAGCTGGATGTACTCCCCCCGTTCGCGGGTGGCTGACACGCTTGTCATTCAGTGGACTGGCATAGCGGCCCCAAGATCGATAAGGTGCGCGGCTATTTCGTTCGCCACGCGCACGAATGGTCCAATCGCTCCGCGAAACACGTGATGCAGACCTCACGATCTGTGTTTTATCTCGACTAGGAAACGGGCAGATAACGGTGGCTTGAACAGGGAAAACAGCCGAATCGCAGTGGGTTCCGTGCTGTTACTGTGACGTAGGTCACACCCCGAATAATTTCCGATCACGGCTCTCGTTACGTACCGTCGCTTTTCGGTTGGCCCCGACCGACCACGCAAGACCGGGAATCCGTAGCGCCTAGCCCTGTCCGACGGATCCCCGGACCCATACCCCGAGCGAAAGCATTCCGGACAGGGACGAGGGGACCGAGACGACGCGTCGTGCGGAGTCGAGGTCAGCCGGCCGGCAACGGACGGACAGGCCGAACCCAGGCCTGACCCTCAGCTCAGTCTCGTAGGCGCAGGAAACGAGAAGTACTCAAATGTCTTACCGAGGCAAGCACCGCAAGATGTCCGCCGCTACCCGCCACATCGCCCGCGTCGCTGTCGCGGGCATCGCGGTCGGCGCCCCCATCGCGATCGCCGCGACCCCCGCGTCGGCGACCAACTGGGACGCCATCGCGCAGTGCGAGAGCGGCGGCAACTGGAGCACCAACACCGGTAACGGCTTCTCCGGCGGTCTGCAGTTCACCCCGAGCACCTGGAAGGCCTACGGCGGCACCGGCAGCCCGCAGAACGCTTCGCGTGAGCAGCAGATCGCCGTGGCCGAGCGCGTCCTGCAGGGCCAGGGCATCGGCGCCTGGCCGGTCTGTGGCGCCAAGGGTGCCGGCGGCACGACCGCCAAGTCCGTGACCCCCAAGCAGAGCACCCCGCAGAAGGCCACCCCGAAGAAGAGCACCCCGGCGCCGGTCCAGTCCGCTGCCCCGGTGACCCAGGTGGCCAGCTCGAACCCGGCCGGTGACTACACCGTCGCCGCGGGCGACACGCTCTCCAAGATCGCCCAGCAGTTCAACGTCCAGGGCGGCTACCAGAAGCTGCAGGAGCTGAACAAGCAGTACGTGCCGAACCCCGACTTCATCGTGGTCGGCCAGAAGCTCGCCACCAAGTGACCCGAGCCTGCTTGAAGGCTTGAGTCCGGCGGCTTCGCCGTACTTGCCCAGGACCCCACCGCGAATTCCCCCGGCGGTGGGGTCCTGGCTTTTCCCCGCGAGGTGCCCGCGGCCTTCTTCCGGCCGTGGGCACCTTCGCGTCTCCACCTCCGGGTCCCGCGACGCCCCAAGCGCCCCAATGAGGTTTCTCAGTAGTGGTCGGTTGCGTTCGATACGGGCGACAGCGGTTGCGGGCTTTCGCCCTGGTCAGCAGTGTCGCGAATGGGACATTGGGGACGTTCAACGCCGTCAATGTCCATTCACGACACTCCAGTGCCGGGCCTCATGCCCCGAACGCGTCGTTCAGGACGTTCACCGCCCCCAACGGAGCTTTCGAGACACCGACACCTCCGCAAGCCCGCCCCACCAGCCACCGACACCACCCGACCACCTCGGGAAAACACCCCCAGCGAAGCCACACTCCCGCCCCTTACCGAGAAAACCCCAATGTGGCGTTCGGTGCGTCCAACGCACCGAAAGTGGCATTGGGGCGCACGGCACCGGGCGGGAATCGAAGCGCGTCAATGTGACAAAAGGTGCTGCTGTGGCTCATATGACCAATGAGGCCACTGTGACTAGCCGACACTCCACGCGAAACGGGAGCAAAGGTCCCTTGCTCCCCCGGCACCCTCAGGAACGGCACATAGCCGTTAAGGCCCCCTTACGGGCGTCGGACGCCCGTAAGGGGGCCTTAACGGCGGACAGAGCCGCTCAGGGCGAGTTGACCCACTCGTCGGTGCCATCGGTGAAGTGCTGGTGCTTCCAGATCGGCAACCGGGCCTTG
Organism: Amycolatopsis sp. NPDC059027; assembly: GCF_042739735.1. Classification (NCBI taxonomy): domain Bacteria; kingdom Bacillati; phylum Actinomycetota; class Actinomycetes; order Pseudonocardiales; family Pseudonocardiaceae; genus Amycolatopsis; species Amycolatopsis sp. NPDC059027. The sequence goes on from NZ_JBHYIK010000067.1 coordinate 46,973, forward strand.
AGCTCGTCCACCAGCGCCGAGCACGCCGCGAACGCCTGCCCCCGGTGTTCGGCCGCCACCGCGCACGCCAGGGCGACGTCGCCGATCGTCAGTGGCCCGACCCGGTGGCTCACCGCCACCGCGCGCACCCCCGTCCAGCCCGCCGCGAGTTCAGCGACGACCGAGGCGAGGACGTCCGAGGCGCTCGGGTGGCCCTCGTAGACCAGATCCCGCACCGAACGGCCGCCGTCGTGGTCCCGGACGACCCCGCCGAAGGTCACCACGGCTCCCGCGGCGTCGTCCTCGACGAGCTGGGCGTGTTCCTCGACGGAAAGCGGCGTCTCGGTCACGATCGCCCGCGCCACCCGGACGGCGACGGTACCCGTCGGCGCCGCACGCGGGTGGTCACCACCTGCCAGCTGGTCGACGGCGTGGTCCAGGACGCCTTCGAGCACGCCGAGACCGTCCTTCACGCCGCCGCTGGACCCCGGCAGGTTCACCACCAGCGTCCGCCCCGCGACCCCGGCGACGCCGCGCGACAGCACCGCGGTCGGCACCTTCGGCAGGCCGGCGGCCCTGATCGCGTCCGCGACGCCCGGCAGCTCGTAGTCCAGGACACCGCGAGTGACGTCCGGGGTGCGGTCGGTCGGCGAGATCCCGGTGCCGCCCGTCGAGATGACGACCGCGACGCCATCCGCTACGGCGGCCCGCAGCGCGACCCCGACGGGCTCGCCGTCCTCGACCACGACCGGCGCCGGGACGTCGTAGCCGCGGTCGGCGAGCCATCGGGCGATGACGGGGCCCGTCTTGTCCTCGTAGATCCCCTTCGCGGCGCGGTTCGAGGCCACGATGACGCGAGCAGTGCGAGTAGACGTCATGGCCGCTCCCAGGTCCCGGTCTTGCCGCCGTCCTTGCGCAGCAACCGGACGTCGTCGAGCGTCGCGGCCGGGTCGACGGCCTTGATCATGTCGTGCAGGGTGAGCCCGGCGACGGCGACCGCGGTCAGTGCCTCCATCTCGACGCCGGTGCGGTCGGTGGTCTTCGCGGTCGCGCTGATGTGCACGGCGGCCTCGGCCAGCTCGAATTCCACCTTGACCCCGGACAACGCGATCTGGTGGCACAGCGGGATCAGGTCGGGCACCTTCTTGGCGCCCATGATCCCGGCGATCCGCGCGGTCGCCAGCGCGTCGCCCTTGGACAGGCCGTTCGAGGCCAGCAGGGCCAGCACCTCGGCCGTCGTGCGCACGGTCCCGGCGGCGAGCGCGGTGCGCGCCGTGGCCGTCTTGCCGGAGACGTCGACCATCCGGGCGGCGCCGGTCTCGTCGACATGGCTCAGTTCACTCACCTGCAGGAGGCTAATGCCTTGCACAGGCAGGGCACGTACCGCCAACCCGGACGGCTCTCGATCAGACAGTCACTATCTGATAATCTGATTCCTGTGCGAGAACTCACCGCTTCCGAAGCGTCCCGGTCGTTCTCCTCCGTACTCGACGACGCGGAGAACGGCGAAACAATCGTGGTCACGCGCAATGGGCGCCGAGTGGCGCTCATCGTCCCCGCGCCGCGCGCGAACGGCGCCGCGGTATGCGCGGTGTTCCACCGTTGGGGTGGCAAGCTGAGCGCGGACGAAACCTTCGCGGACAACGTTGCCAAGGTTCGCGAAACGGCGTCCGCCGAGGGGGACAGCGACCCGTGGCACGATTGATTCTCGACACGGGCGTGCTCATCGAGGCGGCCCGGCAACGACTGCCGTCCGATGCCATCGGTAGTGACGATGATGTCGCCGTACCCGCTGTGGCGATCGCGGAGTACCGCGTCGGCCTGCTGCTCGACCCGAATCCGGCCCGCCGCGCGGCACACACGGCCTACCTGGACGAGATCCTGGCTGTCACACCGACCGTCGAGTACACCATCGAGATCGTCGATCACCACGCCGAACTCATAGCGCACCTCCAACGCACCGGACAAAGCCGAGGAGCCCACGATCTGATGATCGCCGCAACGGCTCGCGCGACCGGCAGGGTGCTCGTGACCACTGACGCCCACGCACGTTTCGACGAACTCCCCGATGTCGAGGTGCGGCTGCTCGAACGCAGCCGGTGAATCCCGGGCCCGCGAAAGCCCGGGATTCACCGGCTGGGCACAACCTCAGGAGACCGGCAGTGCCCGCCGCTCGTCCAGCGCCTGCTCACGCTGACGCTGCTGCTCGGGCGACAGCCCGCTGAACGCGTTCCCGGTGTCGGCACCGCAGGCGGTGTCGTGCGCCGGACGCTGCCCGTCCACCAGGAACCGGTTCACGGCGTTGTTGCCACAGGCGTTCGGCGCGAACACGTACACGCCGTGGCCGCCCTGGTCCACCGTCACCATCCGGGCCCGGTCACCCAGTGCCCGGCGGGTTTCCCGCGCACCGACGAGCGGCGTCGCCGGGTCACGCAGGTTCTGCACGACCAGGATGTTCGACGGACCGCGGTCGCCGATCTTCACCGGCGGTTCGAGCGGCTGCGACGGCCAGAACGCGCACGCCCAGATGTTGGCCGCCGCCGCGCCGAACATCGGGTACCGCTCCCGGTCGACGGCGACGTTGTGCTGATACGTCGCCACCGAGCGCGGCCAGGCGTTGTCGTTGCAGGCCACGTGCAGCTGCGAGGCGAGCAGGTTTTCGATGGCCTCCGGCGGCAACGCCGCCGCCTCGACGGCGGGTGTGACCCCACGGGTCAGTGCCTGCCACTGCTGCGCCAGCTTCGGGAACGAAGTGGTGTCGTACAGCGCGCCGAGCACCCCGGCGCGGAACGCGGAACCGTCGATGGCGCCCACCGGAGTCTTGTCGAGCCGCTCGGCCAGCGCGAAGTAGTTCGCCGTCACCTGCTGCGGCGTCTTGCCGAGCCCGTAGCTGTCGTTGCGCGCCGCCGCCCACTTCGCGAAGTCCGGGAAGCGGTCTTGGAAACCCTGGCCGAACCGGCGCGAGCCGGTCACGTCGAGGCCGCCGGGGCCGACGACGCTGTCGAGCACGATCCGGTCGGTCCGCTGCGGGAACAGCGTCGAAAACACCGAGCCGAGGTACGTGCCGTAGGAAATGCCGTAGTACGAGATCTTCTTCTCGCCCAGCGCGGCCCGGATGGCGTCCATGTCGCGGGCGGTGTTCGCCGTGGTGATGTAGGGCAGGATCGACGCCGTCTTCGAGGTGGCGCACTTCTTCGCGACGCCCTCCACCGCCGTGGCGCGCTTCGCGACGTCGGCCGCGTCACGCGCGTACGGCGGCACGTTGCTCTGCAGCGTCTTCAGGTCGCAGGTCACCGGCGTGCTGTGGCCGACACCCCGCGGATCGAAGCCGATCAGGTCGTAACTGTCGGCGACACTGGCGGGCAGGCCGAGTTGCAGCAGCTGTAACGGCATGTTCAGGCCCGGCCCACCGGGGCCGCCCGGGTTCATCAGCAGGACACCGCGGCGCTGCGCGGGTTTCGTGCTGGCCAGGCGCGACACGGCGACCTGGAGCTTCTTCCCGTCCGGCTTCCGGTAGTCGAGCGGGACGTCGAGCGTGCCGCACTGCAGTTGCGGAGCCGCGACGTCGGCAGGGCACGGGCCCCACTTCACCGCCGGGCTCTCCGCCGCGGCGGCGGTACCGGGTACGACGATCGCGGTCGTGGCGACCGCGGCGGCCAGCAGGCCGAGTCCGCGCGAGACGGACGAACGCATCCCAAACCCCCTGATATCGACGGCATCGTCGGAATCAGGCTAGGGACTTCCCACCGCGGGGGCGTCCGTCTCCGGGCGTATCCGGCGTCCCCCACGGTGGTGAATCCCGCGTCAGGGTTTTCCCTACGCCCGTTCGGCGGCTTCCGCGCGCACGGCCTTCTTGATCGCGTCGGCGACCGCCGGGGCGACGGCGTTGTCGAACACGCTGGGCACGATGAACGACGCGTTGAGCTTGCCGTTGTCCACGACGTCGGCGATCGCGTCGGCCGCGGCCAGCAGCATGGTGTCGTCGATCTTGTGCGCGTGCGCGTCGAGCAGGCCGCGGAACACGCCGGGGAACGCCAGCACGTTGTTGATCTGGTTCGGGAAGTCGCTGCGGCCCGTGGCGACGACGGCGGCGTGCTTCTGCGCCTCCAGCGGGTCGACCTCCGGATCCGGGTTGGCCAGCGCGAACACGACGGCGTCGTCGGCCATGGTGGCCACCTGCTCGGCGCCGAACAGGTTGGGCGCCGAGACGCCGATGAACACGTCGGCCCCGACGAGCGCCTCGTGCAGCGTGCCGGACGCGCGCTGCTTGTTCGTCTCCGCCGCGATCGAGGCCAGGTTGTCGTCGAGGTCGCCGCGGTCGGGGTGCACGATGCCGTTGATGTCGGCGGCGACGATGTCGGCCGGGTTCTTGCGCAGCAGCAGGCGGATGATCGCCGAGCCGGCCGCGCCGACGCCGCTGACCACGATCTTGCAGTCTTCGATGTTCTTGCCGACCACGCGCAGCGCGTTACGCAGCGCGGCGACGACGACGATCGCGGTGCCGTGCTGGTCGTCGTGGAACACCGGGATGTCGAGCTGCTCGCGCAGCCGCGCCTCGATCTCGAAGCAGCGCGGCGCGGCGATGTCCTCGAGGTTGATACCCGCGTATACCGGCGCGATCGCCTTGACGATCTTGATGATCTCCTCGGTGTCCTGGGTGTCCAGGCAGACCGGCCAGGCGTCGACGTCGGCGAACTTCTTGAACAGCGCCGCCTTGCCCTCCATCACCGGCAGCGCCGCGGCGGGGCCGATGTTGCCGAGGCCGAGCACGGCGGACCCGTCGGTGACCACGGCGACGGTGTTGCGCTTGATGGTCAGCCGCCGGGCGTCCTCGGGGTTGTTCGCGATCGCCTGGCACACCCGCGCGACACCGGGGGTGTACGCGCGGGAGAGGTCGTCACGGTTGCGGAGCGCGACCTTGGGCGTGACCTCGATCTTGCCGCCGAGGTGGATGAGGAAGGTCCGGTCGGAGACCTTGCGGACCCGCACGCCCGGCAGCGAGTCCAGGGTCTGCGTGATGTCCTGCGCGTGGTTCTCCGACAGCGCGTTGGCGCTGATGTCGACGACGATCGAGTCGGCGTGCGACTCGACGACGTCGAACGCCGTCAGGACACCGCCGACACGCCCGACGGCGGTGGTCAGATCACCCGCGGCGGTGGACGACGCCGGGGCCTCGACCCGGACAGTGATCGAATACCCGGGACCGGGAACCGGCATGGCACTTACCCCCGCTGGGAAACTCCGAATGGGACGGGTGAAACCCTAGCCCCGTGATCGGCGCCACGCGGCCCCAGCTGGGTGACTGACCAGTAACAACGCTACTTGTTGATCTCCGTCTGCGGGTGCCGGTAGGGCACCTGCTCGAGCGGGAACGTGGTGTCGCCGAACGGCGACAGCGCGCCCTGCCGGTCGGCGGCCAGCTCGGTCACCGGGTGGTCACCGTTCTCCGCAGGCCACGTCGGGTCGATGCCCTTGCTCTTGCTCTGCTGACCCTTCGCCACAACGCCCTCCAAGAACTTGCTCAACCGGTCCTCAGGTACACAGTCTGCCTGAGCACGGCTCGGGGACCGGCACCAGCCCGGTATCCTGGTCGTCTATGCCCGCGACCTCTTTGGCGGACTGGCTGCGTGCGGAGTCCGACGACGCACTGACCGCGCTGCTCCGCTCGCGGCGTGATCTGTCGACCCCGCCCCCGTCCGACACCACCGTGCTCGCCACGCGCGCGGGCACCCCGGGCTCGATCGCGCGGGCCTGCGAGGACCTCGACACGTTCACCCTCGCCGTGCTGGACGCGCTCCTGCTCGCGGGTGCCGACGCCGGGCCGGTACCGCTGGCCGCCATCGCCGACCTCGTCGGAGCCGACGTCGCCGAAGCCCTCGCGCGGCTGCGTGCCCGCGCGCTCGTGTGGGGACCCGACGACGCGTTGCGCGTACCGCCGTCGATGCGGGACGCGCTCGGGCCCTTCCCCGCCGGTCTCGGCGCTTCGTCGCCCGCGCTGGCGGGAGCCGACGTCGAGACGTTGCTCGCGGACGTCGGCGCGGACGAGCGAGCACTACTGACGACGTTGTCGGCGGGCCCGCCGATCGGCCGGACCCGCGACGCCGGCCTCGACATCACCTTGGCGCGCGCGGAAACCCCGGTGCAGCGGCTCCTCGCGCGCGGGCTGTTGCTACGGCGGGACGATCAGACCGTCGAGCTGCCGCGCGAACTCGGCGTGGCTCTTCGCGGCGGCGTGGTCTTCCCCGAGACGTCACTGTCCGAACCGGACCTGCCGGTCCATCCACATCAGACGTCCACAGTGGACAAGACGGCGGCCGGCGAGGCGATGGAACTGCTCCGGCACACCGAGGCGTTGCTGACGTCGTGGGCCGAGCAGCCGCCGCCGGTGCTGAAATCCGGCGGTCTCGGCGTGCGTGAACTGCGGAAACTCGCCAAGGATCTGGAGGTCGAGGAGGCACACGCCACGTTGCTGGCCGAACTCGCCGTCGGTGCCGGGCTGGTCGCCGACAGCGAAGCGGCCACGCCGGAGTGGGTGCCGACGACGCTCATGGACTCGTGGCTGGCCTCGCCGACGGCGCAGCGCTGGATCACCCTGACGCAAGCGTGGCTGGAACTGCCGAGGCTGCCGGGGCTCGCGGGCGGGCGGGACGCGAAGGACAAGCCGATCGCGCCGCTGTCGGAGGAACTGCGGCGTCCGCTCGCGCCGGTCGCGCGACGGCGTGTGCTCGCCGCGCTGGCGGAGCTGCCCGAGGGCGCCGGGGTGAAGAGCACCGACGAACTCGTCTCGGTCCTGGCCTGGCGCGCACCGCGCCGGGGCGGGCGGCTGCGCGACGAAACCGTGCGCTGGACGATGGCGGAGGCCACCTCGCTGGGCCTCGTCGGCCTCGGCGCACTCACCAGTGCGGCACGGGCCCTGCTCGACGAAGACCGTCCACGAGCGGTGGAGAAGATCCTCGACGCGCTGCCCGCGCCGGTGGATCACGTGCTGGTCCAGGCGGATCTGACGGTGGTCGCGCCCGGACCGCTGGAACCCGAGCTGGCCGCCGAGATGGCCGCGGTCGCCGACGTCGAATCCGCCGGGCACGCGACGGTCTACCGCATCACCGAGGCGTCGGTGCGGCGCGCGCTCGACACCGGCCGCACCGCGGACGAACTGCACGCGCTGTTCCGCGCGAAGTCGGCGACTCCGGTGCCACAGGCGCTGAGTTACCTCGTCGACGACGTCGCCCGGCGGCACGGCCGCCTGCGTGGCGGGGCCGCCGGTTCGTTCCTGCGCTGCGACGACGAAGCACTGCTCGCGGAGGTGCTGGCGAGCCCGGTCGCCGCGGAATACGACCTGCGGATGATCGCGCCGACCGTGCTGATCAGCCCGGTCCCGCTGGCCGAGGTCATCGACGGCCTGCGTGCCGCGGGTTTCGCTCCCGCCGCCGAAGGCCCCGACGGCCGGGTCCTCGACCTCCGGCACGGCGGACGGCGCCTGCCCGCCAAGGCCCGCGCCGCGCGGCGGGGCACCGGGGAGCAGGCCGTGCTGACCGACGAGCAGGCCGAGCGCATCGTTTCGAACCTGCGTGCGGGCGACGCCGCCTCCGCACGTCGCCGCGGCGCCGCCGTGCGCGCCCCGGTCGGCGGCGGCGCGGACACCTCGGCGACGTTGGAACTGCTTTCACGGGCCACGCTGGAACGCCGCGAAGTCTGGATCGGCTTCGTCGACTCGCGAGGCACGGCGAGCCAGCGGGTCGTGCGGCCGATCCGCGTCGGCAGCGGAGTCCTGGAAGGGTCGGACAACGAGCGATATCCGTTGCACCGCATCACCTCGGCAGCGCTGGTCGAGGAGTAGCGGGCCGAAACGCCCCAATGTGGCGTTGGGTGCGTTGGACGCAACCAACGCCATGGACCGCCCCGGGTTTCATGGAGGCTGTTGCCTTCATGAAACCCGGTCACGCCGCTACGGGCGGTGGTGACCGGTGGGTCTGCTCGTACTCCAG
>NZ_JBHYIK010000068.1:0-54007 GCF_042739735.1 Amycolatopsis sp. NPDC059027
TTGCCCCCGCCCCGGCACCTGTTGTCGCCGCGCGGTGTCGCTACCGCTCGGGGGGGGGCTCTTACCGTCCCTACCGGGTGGTTCGCCACACCGGCCCGCGCTCACTCAGCGGCCTGGAACGCCGTGAAGGCCTCCTTACCGGCGTTGAGCGCCGGTAAGGAGGCCTTCACGGCAGAGAAGTCCACAGTGGACCCTCCAGCGGAGGGGTCACCCTCCGTGAGGGAGTTACGAAGCGGTCGGGAGGGCCGCCCAGTCGCCGAGCTGAGCCACGATGGTCCGCTGGACCGCCGCCGCCTGCGCGTTGAGGTAGAAATGGCCACCCGGCAGCACTTCCAGCCGGAACGAGCCGGTCGTGTGCTGCTGCCACGCCCGCGCGTCCTCGATGCTGGTGACCGGATCGCTGTCGCCCACCAGCACGCACAGCGGGCCGCTCAGCTCGGGACCGCCGTCGTGGCGGTAGGTTTCGACGGCCTTGTAGTCGCTGCGCACGGCGGGCAGGATCATGCGGAGGAGCTCCTCGTCGCCGAGCAGCCGGTCCTCGGTGCCGCTGAGCTCCTTGAGCGCGGACACGACGCCGTCGTCGTCGCGCAGGTGCACGGACTCGGTGCGGGCCACCGAGGGGGCGCGCCTGCCCGAGGCGAAGACCCCGACCGGCGGGGTTCCCCCCGCCTCCATCCGCCGGGCGACCTCGTAGGCGATGGTCGCGCCCATGCTGTGCCCGAACAGCGCGAGCGGACGATCGGACCAGGCGGGCAGCTCGGCGACGATGGCGTCCGCCAGCGCGCGGATGTCCTCGACGCACGGCTCCGCCCGGCGGTCCTGCCGTCCCGGATACTGGACGGCCACCACCTCGATGGCCGGGGCGAGCGCGCGGGAGACCGGGAAGTAGTAGGTCGCGGAGCCACCCGCGTGGGGGAGGCAGAGCAGCCGGACGGATGCCTCGTCGGTGGCGTGGAACCGGCGGATCCAGGCACCGGCACTTTTCGTGTCAGCCATGGGATAAGCAATTTGCCAGGTCAGCGCCGCCTGGAACAACCCCTATAGGTGGTCGGGGGCGCGAGGAACCCCGGTCGGCGGGCACCGGCCGGAGAGCGCTGCTCCAGTGCGGCAACCCCTACCCCACGCCCAGGGAAAAATTCACTCGAACGTGCCGCATCCCGGTGACTTGCAGTATTATCCGGGCTGACGACAACGCGAGGATGCCTTCGTCGTCAGGATTTGGGAAGCACGCTGGGGCGTAGCCGAGGGGGCTAACGGTGGTGACCAGAGACGGAAGGCGTATGCGTGACAGGTGTAGCGATTAGCCGGCTTCCTTCGGTATCCATACGACCGGCCGGGGCCTCGCCCGGCGGCCACGGCGCCTCCCCGGTGTGCTCCGGCACCCGTGGCGCCCGTCGTCCGGCGGGCGTGTCCGGCCCGGTCGTGACCGGTATCCACGAGTCGTGGCAGCGGACGGCACGCCATGACACCGCGGGGGCGTGTGGAGCCGGGTCGACAGGCATTCTTCGTCACTTCGCGTAATCACGGTGGGATCCGCGAACTCTCCGTCACCGGGGCGAGAGGGCGCGTCCGTGCGGAAATCGTCGTTCCGCCCGCGGCCGTGCAGAGGTATCCCCGAAGCGCAGGGAAGCGGACCCCATCCATTCGTGAGGTCGTATTAGTTCCGAATAACTGGGGTGTAATTGTGCGCAACGAGCCGAATGAGGCCTTGAATTCCCTGCGAGAACATTTCCGGCGAAGTACACAGGGGTCGGGCCGCCTGGTACTGGTCAGTGGCGGAATTGCCAGCGGAAAAACACGGCTGCTGAATGACTTTCTGGACCACGCCGCCGAATCGGGAGCTCTGACACTAAGGGCGACCGGAGCACCGGACGAACGGGAGTTCGGCACCGCGATCATCGACCAGCTGCTCAGCAATCCGGGACTGCCCGCGGAATTGTCCGAGCGCGCCGCCGAAGTCCAGCACGGCCCGCCGAACACCGTCCAGGACGCCGCATCTCCTGCCGACACCCCGCTTCTGCGGGACGTCTGCCGCGCCATTCTGAACCACGCCAGGGACCAGGCGGTCGTCATCGGGATCGACGATCTGCAGTTCCTCGACGAGGTGTCGCTGCAGTTACTCCTCCAGCTGCAGCGCCGGATCCAGGCGAGCAGGCTGCTGCTGGTCCTGAACAAGAGCGATCATCCCGCCAACGACCAGCAACGGCTGCACGCCTGCTTCGCCCGCCAGCCGCATTATCACGTGCACCTGGTGCCGCTGTCCCGCGCGACCATCGCCGCCGGGCTCTCCACGGCATTCGGCGGGGAGCCCGCCACCGGCCTCGCCGCACGGGTGCACGAACTGACCGCCGGGAATCCCCTGCTCGCCGACGCGCTGATCCAGGACAACCGGCACCCGGAGCCACGGGCACCGCTCGTGACCGGAACCGCGTTCGCGCAAGCGGTCCAGGAGTTCCTCGCCAGGGGCGACGACCGGCTGCGGGAGGTCGCCGGCGCGCTGGCCGTGCTCGGCGCTTCCGGCACCACCGAGCTGGTGAGCGGCCTGATCGACGTCGCCCCGGCCGACGTCGAGGAGTCGGTGGCCGTGCTGACCGCCAGCGGTCTGCTGGAGAACGGCCGGTTCCGGCACGCGGCCACCCAGGCGGCCACGCTGGAGAGCGTTTCCCCTGCCGCCAAATCCCGGCTGCACCTGCGTGCCGCCGAGCTGAAGCACCAGCAGGCCGCTCCGCTGAGCGAGGTCGCCGGGCACCTGGTGACGGCGGGCGCGGTGATCGGCAACTGGTCGATCCCGGTGCTGCGGCGGGCGGCGGCGCTGGCGGCGCGGACCGAGGACATCCCGTTCGCGACCCGCTGCCTGAAACTCGCCCTGTCCGCGGCCACCGATCCCGCCGAGCGGCAGGCGCTGGTGCGCTCGCTGGCCTGGATCACCTGGCGGGTCAACCCGTCCGGGACCACCTCCTATCTGGAGACCCTGCGCCAGGCCGCCGTCGACGGGAACCTGGAGCACGCCGACTCGGCCGTGCTGGTGCGGCACGCGCTGTGGAACGGCGACCGCGAGACCTACACGACCGCGCTCAACGTGCTCACCAGCCGTCCCGAGGCGCTCGACCAGCAGACCGAGGCGGAGCTGAAACTGGCCTACCAGTGGTATTTCGGTCCGCAGCCGCAGTCGGCGGCCACCACGGGCGGACGGCCGGAGCCCGACCCGTGGCACCAGGCGGCCCACTCGCTGTCCCAGGTGTGGACCCAGGGCGGCAACGACACCACCACCGCCAGCGCCGAGCGGATCCTGCAGAACTGCAAGCTCAGCGACACGACGCTGGAAGCGCTCGTCACGGCGATCATCGCGCTGGTACTGGACAACCGGCCGGACCGGGCGGAGAAGTGGTGGGCGACGCTGAGCGAGGAGGCCGCCCGGCACGGGGCGACGACCTGGCGCGCCATGCTCGACGGCGTCTGGTCCTCGGTCGTGCTGCGCAGCGGCGACGTGGCGGGCGCGGCCGCGCGGGCGCAGTCGGCGCTGGGACTGCTCGGCGCGCCCGGCTGGGGTGCCTCGATCAGCTACCCGCTCACCAGCCTGCTGTGGGCCTACGTCACCGCGGGCCGGTTCGCCGACGCCGCCGAGATCCTCCGGTATCCGGTGCCGGAAGCGATGTTCGAGACGATCGGCGGGCTGCTGTTCCTGCGCGCCCGGGGGCACTACTACCTCGCCACCGGCCGCGCACTGGCCGCGGTCAGCGACTTCCAGGAGTTCCAGCGCTCGGCGAGCAGGGTCGGTTCCGACATCCCGATCCTGGCGCCCTGGCGCACCGACCTGGCCGAGGCGAACCTGCGGCTGGGCAACCTCGACGTCGCCCGCGACCTCGCGCGGCAGCAGCTGGCACAGGCCGGTGAGGCCGACGGCTACCTCCGCGGGATGTCACTGCGGGTGCTCGCGCTGGCGGGCAGGCCGGAGGACCGCCCGGTGCTGCTGGACCGGGCGATCAAATGCTTCACGCAGTCCGGCGACCGGCTCGAGGTCAGCCGGACGACGGCGATCCTCGGCCGCCCGCGCGAGCCGTGGCGCGAAATGGGCGGCGGGTCGGCCCCGCGGCCGCCGGGTGCGCTGCGACCGGCGCACGCCAAGAAGCTCCCGGAGCAGCACGCCCGCACCGGCGCGGGCGAGCCGGTCGATTCCGCGGTGCTGAGCGAGGCCGAGCTGCGGGTCGCCCAGCTGGCCGCGCTCGGCCGGACCAACCGCGAGATCGGCAGCACCCTGTTCATCACGGTGAGCACGGTCGAACAGCACCTCACGCGGGTGTACCGCAAACTCGGGGTGAGCGGCCGCAGCCAGCTGCCCGCGGAGCTGGGCGACAAGGTCGGCGCCGCCTGACCTTCTCGACGTCGCAATGAAGGCCGGGGGCGCCGCCCCCGGCCTTCACGGCTGTTCCGGTGGGAAACCGGAGGATTCCAGTTCCCCGTCCAGGATCTCGAACAGCTCGTCCGCGGTCGCTCCGTCCAAATCGGACGGTTCCGCCGCGCCGCCGTGTGCCTGCCCCCAGAGTGTGACGAGTGCCTTCAGCTTGGCCGCAACGTCGGCGTGCTCGCCCTCGTCGGGTCGCGCGGCACGCAGCGCGGATTCCAACGCCGCCAAATCGGCGTCGAGCGAGGAGACCGCTTCCGCCGCGAACTCGCCGACCAGGAACGCGGCCAGCGCGGCCGCCGTCGGATAGTCGAAGATCAGCGTCGCGGGCAGCCTCTTGCCGGTGCTCCGGTCCAGCCGGTTGCGGAATTCGACCGCGGTCAGCGAGTCGAAGCCGAGGTCGAGGAAGCCCTTCTCCGGATCGATCGCGTCCGCGCGATCATGACCGAGCACCAGCGCCGCCGTCGTGCACACCAGGTCCAGCGCCGCCCGTTCGAGTTCGGGTCCAGCCAGACCGGCCAGCCGCGACCCGGCCTCGGCGATGGCTTCGGTTCCGGTGGCGGCCCGGCGACGGGTGCGCACGAGCCCGCCGAGGATCGGCGGCACGTCGCCCGGTTGCCGCCGCAATGCCGCCAAGTCCAGCTTCGCGGGCATGAGCGACGGCGCCGAGCCCGCGATGGCCGCGTCGAACAACGCCAATCCTTCTTCGGCGCCCAGCGGGGCCACGCCCGAGCGCGCCATCCGGCGCAGATCGGCGTCGTCGAGCGCGCCGGACATCCCGCCGCCCGACCACAGCCCCCACGCCAGCGAAACCGCCGGGAGTCCCTGGGCTGCCCGATGCCGCGCCAGCGCGTCGAGGAAGGCGTTGGCGGCGGCGTAGTTGGCCTGGCCGGGAGCGCCGAGCGTGCCGCCGACGGACGAGAACAACACGAACGCCGCCAGGTCGAGATCCTGGGTCAGCTCGTGCAGGTACCAGGCGGCGTCTGCCTTCGGCCCGAGCACGGCGTCCATCCGCTCAGGAGTCAGCGCGGGCAGGACACCGTCGTCGACCACTCCCGCGGTGTGCACCACCGCGGTCAACGGCACGCCGTCGAGCAGGGCCGCCAGCGCGTCCCGATCGGCGACGTCACAGGCCACAATGGACACTTCCGCACCGAGTCCGGTCAACTCCGCGTGCAACTCGGTCGCACCCGGCGCGTCCATCCCGCGCCTGCCGGTCAGCAACAGCCGCCGGACCCCGTGTTCGAGCACCAGATGCCGCGCGACCAGACCGCCGAGGAAGCCCGTTCCCCCGGTGACCAAGACGGTGCCCGCGGGATCCAGCTTGTCCGATGTGGACACTTCCGGCGTGAACCTGGCCAGCCGGGGAACGTGGACGGCGCCGTCACGCACCGCGAGTTCTGTTTCACCCGCCCGCACAGCGGCGGCGACCGCGGTCAAGGGCACCGGCCCGCTCTCGACGTCGAGCAGGGCGAAGTGGTCCGGATACTCCTGAGCGGCCGTCCGCAGCAGGCCGCGCACGGGCTCGTCGGCCAGCGCCCCGCCGGTGACCACGACCAGCCGCGACGCGGCGAACCGCTCGTCCGCCGCCCAGGACTGGACGAGGGCGAGTGCCCGATGGACGCGCTCGCGCACGGCACGGACGATGTCCTTTTCCCCGTCCGCGGGCAGTCCCGCGAACACGATCTCGGGAGCGACCTCGGTCAGGTCGGCGAGATCGGCACAGCTCCGCAAGGTTTCTGTGTGCCCCAGGCGATCGACGTCGCCGAGCACGGCGACCTCGGGTAGCGCCGCGTCCGGTGTCCCCGCCCACGGCTGCCAGCCGACGTGGAACAAGGCGTCGTGGCGGGCCGCCGCGAACCGACCGTCCTCGATCGGCCGGAACGCCAGCGAGCGCACGGAAAGGACGAGGTTTCCTTCCCGGTCGGTCGCCGCGAGCGAGATTTCGTTCTCTCCCAGGGAAGTCAGCGTGACCCGCAGTGCGGGCGCGCCCGCCGAGTGCAGCCGGACGCCAGCCCAGGAGAACGGCATGGCCGCCCTGTCGACAGTGGGGCCCGCGAGCCCGACCGCGTGCAACGCCGCGTCGAGCAGGGCCGGGTGCAGGCCATACTCCCCCGCGTCCGTCTCCGCCGGCAGGACGACCTCAGCCAGTACGTCCTCCCCGCGCGCCCAGGCCGAGCGCAACCCGCGGAACACGGGACCGTAGCCGAAGCCCTGCTGTGCCAAGGTTTCATAGCGGTCCGTGAGATCGATTTCGACCGCGTCGGCCGGTGGCCACTCGGACGACTGAGCGGCAATGTTCTCGCGGTCGCCGAGGAAGCCGCTCGCATGCGTAGTCCACGCGGCGTCCGGCGGTGCGTCCTCGGCGAGCGACGAGATGGTCACCGGACGGCGATCGCTCTCGTCGGCCGCGCCGACGAACACCCGCACGCGCGCGCCCGTCGTTTCCGACAGCACCAGCGGAGCGGCGAGGGTCAGCTCCGCCACTTCCGCGCAGCCCACCTCGTCACCGGCACGGACGGCCAGCTCCACGAAACCGCTGCCGGGGAACACCATCAGCTCCCCGACGGTGTGCTCGGCGAGCCAGCGCTGCTTCCCGGGCGACAGCCTGCCGGTCAGCACCACCTGGTCCTGTTCGGACAGTGTCACCACGGCACCGAGGATCGGATGATCTGCGGCGAACTGGCCGATCCCGGCGAGGTCCCCGTCCAGCGCCGACGCCCCGGATTCGAGCCAGTACCGCTTGCGCTCGAACGCGTAGGTGGGCAGGTCCACCCGCGTACCACCGTGTTCGGCGGAGAAGGCCGTCCAGTCCAGCCGCTCGCCGTGGACCTGCGCGATCGCGAGTGCCCGGACCAGCTCCCTGACCTCGTCACGGTCCTTACGCAGCAGCGGCGTGAAAGTACCGCCGTCAGAACCTTCCTTGGCCAGCGCGGAAAGGGTGCCCGCAGGGCCCAGTTCGAGATACCGCGTCACCCCCGTGGATTCCAGCGTCCGGACGGCGTCGGCGAAACGCACGGTCGCGCGGACCTGACGCACCCAGTAGCCGGGATCGCGCAACTCTTCGGCTTTCGCACGCGCACCGGACACAGTGGACACCAGCGGCAGCGTCGGCTCCAGGTAGGTCAGTTTCTCCGCCGCGACCTGGAATTCGGCCAGCATCGGCTCGACCAGCGCGGAATGGAAGGCGTGCGAAACCCGCAATGCGCGCGTACGCCGCCCGCGTGCTTCGAAGACCGACGCGACAAGCCCGACTTCCTCGACCGCTCCGGAGATCACCACTGAGGCCGGGCCGTTGATCGCGGCGATGTCCACCCCGGTGACGAGCTCGGCGCAGACCTCGTCCTCCCCCGCCTCGACCGTGACCATCGCGCCGCCCTCGGGCAGCGCCTGCATCAGCCGGGCGCGCGCCGCCACAAGCGCGCACGCGTCGGGCAGCGACCACAGACCGGCGACGTAGGCCGCCGCGAGTTCGCCGATCGAGTGTCCCGCAACGAACGCGGGCCGTACTCCCCACGACTCCAGCAACCGGAACAGCGACACTTCGAGCGCGAACAACGCGACCTGGGTAGCCCCGGTCCTGGCGAGGTCGTCCGCGTCCGCTTCGAACATCAGCTCACGCAGCGGCCGGTCCAGCCCGGGGTCGAATTCGGCGGCGATCTCGTCGAGGGCACGGGCGAACACCGGATACGCCTCGTACAGCCCCCGGCCCATGCCCGGACGCTGGGAACCCTGGCCGGTGAACAGGTAGGCGAGCGACCCGCCCGCCTTGGCCAGTCCGCGCACGACCGCCGCGGACTCCTCGCCCGCCGCCAGCGCGCTCAAGCCCTGCCGCAGTTCGTCCCGGTTCGCGGCGAGCACCGCCGCCCGGTGCGCGAACGACGTCCGGGTGGTGGCCAGCGAGAACGCCAGATCGGCCACGGACGGTTCCGGACGTTCCCGCAAGAACCCCAGCAGCCGGGCCGCCTGCGCGGACACCCCACTGTCGGTACTCGCGGAAAGCAGGCAGGGCACCACGACGTCGGTCGCCGCCGATCGCGGTGCGGGTTCTTCGGACGGGTACTCCTCGACGATCACATGGGCGTTGGTACCGCTCAGCCCGAACGAGGACACTGCCGCACGACGCGGACGCGCCTCGCGCGGCCAGTCCCGCTCCTCGGTGAGCAGCCGCACGCCACCTTCGTCCCAGTCCACTTTGGACGACGGTTCGTCCACGTGGAGCGTCTTCGGCAGGACGCCGTGGCGCATCGCCTCCACCATCTTGATGACCCCGGCGACCCCGGCCGCGGCCTGCGTGTGCCCGAAGTTCGACTTCACCGAACCCAGCCACAACGGCTTGTCCGACGGCCGTCCCTTGCCATAGGTCGCCAGCAACGCGTTGGCTTCGATCGGGTCGCCGAGCACGGTCCCGGTGCCGTGCGCTTCGACCGCGTCGATGTCCGATGTGGATAGTTCGGCCGCGGTGAGCGCCTGCCGGATCACCCGTTGCTGCGCCGGCCCGTTGGGCACGGTCAGTCCGCTGCTGGCGCCGTCGGAGTTCACCGCCGACCCGCGCAGCACCGCGAGCACCCGGTGCCCGTTGCGCACCGCGTCGGACAGCCGCTCCAAGACCAGGATTCCGGCGCCCTCCGAACAGCCGACGCCGTCGGCCGCGCCGGCGAACGACTTGCAGCGCCCGTCCGGGGCGATTCCGCGCTGTTCGCTGAAGTACACGAACATCTCCGGTGTGGCCATCACGGTGACCCCGCCCGCCAGCGCGAGCCCGCACTCCCCCGCGCGCAGCGACGCGGCCGCGGTGTGCAACGCGACCAGCGACGAGGAGCAGGCGGTGTCCACCGTCATGGCAGGCCCCTCCAGCCCCAGCGTGTAGGAGATCCGGCCGGACACCATCCCGCCGTCGGTGCTGGCGCCGCCGTAGTCGTGGTACATCAGCCCGGTGAACACGCCGGTCCGGCTGCCGCGCAACGACTCCGGGACGATCCCGGCGCGCTCCAGCGCCTCCCAGGAGACCTCCAGCAGCAACCGCTGCTGGGGATCCACCGTCACCGCCTCACGCGGCGAGATCCCGAAGAACCCCGGGTCGAAGTCGCCCGCCCCGTCGACGAACCCGCCGCGCCGCGTGTAGGTCGTTCCCGGGGTCCCCGGTTCGGGCCGGTACAGCGCGGCCAGGTCCCAGCCGCGGTCGGCGGGGAACTCCGAGATCACGTCGTGGGCGTCCGCGACGAGCCGCCACAGTTCTTCCGGGGACGTGACGCCGCCGGGATAGCGGCAGCCCATCCCGATGATCGCGATCGGCTCGTTCGCGGCGGCGGCGAGCCGGGCGTTCTCGCGCTTCAGCCGTTCGTTGTCCGCGTGGGACTTCCGGAGCGCGCTGACGATCTGTTCGGTCGACGGCTGCTGCTGGTTCACACGTCACTCCGTTCGCCGTTGTCCTCGCCGAGCGCGGCCTGTACCAGTGCGCCGAGATCCAATTCCTCGACCGGTTCCGCACTGTCCACATCGGACGTCACCCGGGCGGCGCCGGTGTCCAGCGCCAGCAGCGCGTCCAGCAGCCCCGCCTCACGCAACTTCGCGATCGGGACTGCCGAGAGAACGCGCCGGATCGTTTCGTCGTCCGCCGACGCCGGTTCCTGGGCGGCCTCGGCCGGTGCCAGCTCGCCGAGCAGGTACTCGGCCAGCACGACCGGGCTCGGATAGTCGAAGATCAGCGTGGCGGGCAGGCGAAGCTCGGTCTCGGTGCCGAGCCGGTTGCGCAGTTCCAGCGCCGCCAGCGAATCCAGCCCGAGGTCGGTGAAGCCCTTCCGCGAGTCGATCTCCATCGCGTCGGCGTACCCGAGCACGGCGGCGGCGTTGGTGCAGACCAGGTCCAGCACGGCCCGCTCCCGCTCGTCGGCGGGAACCGAGGCCAGCCGCTCGGCAAGCGAGACCTGTCGTTCCACGGCGGCGACCGGCGACGGTGCCTGCACGACGCGGCGTGCGGGTGCCCCGAACATGCCGCGCAACAGGGCGGGGAGGTCGAGCCTGCGGCGCCGTTCCGGGTCGAGCTTGATCGGCGCCAGCACCGCGTCCGCCGCGCCCATCGCCGCGTCGAACAACGCCAGCCCCTCCTCCCGATCCAGTTCCGCGATACCGCCCCGGCCGATCCACTCGACGTCGACCTGCCCTTCGGCGCCCACCCAGGGACCCCAGCCGAGCGACTTGCCCGGCAGCCCGTTCGCCACGCGGTACTCGGCGAGCGCGTCGAGGAACACGTTGGCCGCCGCGTAGTTCGCCTGCCCGGCCGTGATCACCGTGCCCCCGGCGGAGGAGTAGAGCACGAACGCGGCCAGGTCGAGGTCCTTGGTCAGCTCGTGCAGATGCCAGGCCGCGTCGACCTTCGGCCGCAACACGACGTCGAGCTGCTTGGCGGTCAGCGTGCCGAAGACCGCGCTGTCCATCGCGCCCGCCGCGTGCACCACCGCGGTCAGCGGATGCTCGGCGGGCACACCGTCGAGCAGGGCCGCGAGCGCGTCCCTATCGGCGACGTCACAGGCCACAATGGACACCGATGCGCCGAGCCCGGTGAGTTCCGCGTGCAGTTCGGCCGCACCCGGCACGTCCATCCCCCGACGGCTGGTCAGCACCAGATGCCGGACGCCGTGCTCGGCCACCAGATGCCGGGCGAGCATCGCGCCGAGCAACCCCGCACCACCGGTGATCAGGACCGTGCCCTCGGGCGAAGGCGCGAATTCGGAGTCCACAGTGGACACGCGTTCGAACCGGGGCAGCAGGATTTCCCCGTTCCGCACGGCGACCTCGGGCTCACCGGAAGCCAGCACGGTGGCCAGTGTCGGCAAGGTCACGACACTGTCCACATCGGCCAGTACCAGCCTGCCCGGGTTTTCCGCCTGTGCCGCCCGGATCAGGCCCCACAGCGAAGCCTGCGCCGGATCGGGCGCACCGGACGCCCGCACCGCGTCGCTGGTCAGCACGAACAGCCGCCCGGTCGCGCACCGCGGCTCGGCCAGCCAGCGCTGCACCCGCTGCAGGGTCCGCCGGAGCAGCTCGTGTGCCCGCTCGGCCATGGTCCCGGACATCGGTTCGACCGGCAGCACCAGCACCTGCGGCGCCGGCGCCCCGGACTCGATCGCTGTGGTCAGTGCGTCGACGTCGTTATACACCGGCACGCCGAGGCCGAGATCGCCGGTCCCGAACACCGCCCAGTCCTCGGGGACGACCGTCCCCGGCTCGACCTGCTTCGGCTTCCAGCCGATCCGCAGCAGCGACTCCGGCGCGGGCCGTCCGGCGCCTAGCTGTGCCTCGGGCACCGGCCGCAGCACCAGCGATTCGATCGACGCCACCGGCTTGCCCTCGCTGTCCGCGATGGCGAGCGAGGCCCCGTTCCCGCCGGGGGCCGGGGTCGTCCGGACCCGCAGCGAGGCGGCTCCCGCCGCGTGCAGCGACACCCCGGTCCAGGCGAACGGGATCGCCGTCTCGGTGATCGCCAGCGGGCCGCCGTCCACGAGGTAGTCCGTCGTCCCGACCGCGGAGTCGAGCAACGCCGGGTGCAGCCCGAACGTCGCCGCCTCGGCGGCGGCCTCAGGGGGTAGCGCGACCTCCGCGAAGACCTCGCCGTCGCGCCGCCACACCGCCCGGACGCCCTGGAACATCGGGCCGTACCCGTAGCCGAGCGCGTCCAGGTGCTCGTAGACCCCGTCGAGAGCGAACGGCTCCGCGCCGCGCGGCGGCCACTCCGTGAGGTCGAACGGCGCCGAGGCCGTCTCCGGGGCGAGCACACCGGCCGCGTGCAGCTGCCATTCGCCGTCGCTGTCGGAGCGCGCATACACCTCCAGCGATCGGCGGCCGGACTCCGGGGACTGCTCGGGTCCCACGACCACCCGCACGTTCACCCCGCCGGCGCGGGGCAGCACCAGCGGCGCGCGCTGGGTCAGTTCCTCGACGACGGCGCAGCCGACCTGGTCGCCCGCGCGGATCGCCAGCTCGACGAACGCGGTCCCCGGCAACAGGATGCGGTCCAGCACCCGGTGATCGGCCAGCCACGGCTGGTGATCCGGCGACAGCCTGCCGGTCAGCACCACCCCGCCGGTGCCCGGCAGCTCGACCACCGCGCCCAGCAGCGGGTGCTCCGCCGCGCCGAGCCCCGCCGAACCCACGTCACTGGAGGCGGCGCCGTCGAGAAGCCAGAAATGCTTGCGCTGGAAGGCATACGTCGGCAGATCCACCCGGCGGGCGCCCCGGCCCGCGTAGAACGCGGACCAGTCGGGGCCGTCGCCGAGCACGTGCAGTTCCGCGATCGCCTTGAGCAGTGTCTGCGCCTCCGGCCGCGCACGACGCAGGGTCGGTACCTGGGCCGTGCCGTCCTTCTCCTCGACGCATTCCGTGGCCATGCCGCTCAGCACCGCGTCGGGGCCGACCTCGAGGAACCGGGTGACCCCGGCCTCGACGAGCGAGCGGACGCCCTGGCCGAACAGGACCGGTTCGCGGACGTGCCGTACCCAGTGCTCCGGGTCGGTCAGCAGCTCGGGCGCGCAGACCTCGCCGGTCAGGTTCGACACGATCGGGACGACCGGCGCGCGGCAGGTCAGTTTCCCCGCCACCGCGCGGAATTCCGCGAGCATCGGCTCCATCAGTGCCGAATGGAAGGCGTGCGAAACACGCAGCCGTCGCGTCTTGGCACCTTCGTCCGCCAGCCGCGAGGCGACCGCCAGCACCGCGTCCTCGGCCCCGGAGAGCACCACCGAACGCGGCCCGTTGACCGCGGCGATCCCAGCGCCGTCGACGAGCGCGTCCCGCACTCGCTGTTCGTCCGCGGCGACGGAGACCATCGCCCCGCCCGCGGGCAACGCCTGCATCAACCGGCCGCGCGCGGCCACCAGCACGGCGGCGCCGGCCAGGTCGAGCACGCCGGAGACGTGCGCGGCCACCAGCTCGCCGACGGAGTGCCCGGTGACGAAGTCGGGCGTGACACCCCACGACTCCAGCAGCCGGAAGAGCGCGACCTCGACCGCGAACAACGCGCTCTGCGTGTACGCCGTGTGGTCCAGCAGTTCGGCTTCGGGCGAGTCCGGCTCGGCCCACATGACTTCGCGCAGCGGCCGGTCGAGTTCCGGATCGAGCGCGACGCACACCTCATCGAGCGCCGTCGCGAAGGCCGGGAAGGTGCCGTACAGCTCCTTGCCCATCCCGATGCGCTGGGCACCCTGACCGGTGAAGAGGAACGCCGTCAGCCCGCCAGTCCGCGTCGGCCCCGCGACGACGTCGGTCGTGGTTTCTCCCTTGGCGAGCGCGGAAAGGCCGCGAATCGCCGACTCGGTGCCGGCCGCCAGCACTACGGCGCGGTGATCCAGCGCGGCGCGGCCGGTCGCGAGCGAGTAACCGACGTCGAGCAAGCCGGTGTCCTCGCCGAGGTGATCGGCGAGCTTCGCCGCCTGGGCGCGCAGGCCGTCCACCGAGCTACCCGCCAGTGCCAGCGGCACGAGCGGCAGCGCGGGCGCGTCCTCGCTCGCTGTCTCGACGGGTGCGGCCGGCGCCTCCTCGATGATCACATGCGCGTTGGTGCCGCTGAGCCCGAACGAGGACACCCCAGCCCTGCGCGGACGTCCGGCCGAAGGCCACGGCCGCGCCTCGGTGAGCAGTTCCACCGCGCCCGCCGACCAGTCGACGTGCGGTGAGGGCGCGTCGAGATGCAGGTTCTTCGGCAGCAGGTCGTTGCGCAGCGCCTGCACCACCTTGATGATCCCGGCCACGCCGGACGCCGCCTGCGCGTGCCCGAGGTTCGACTTCACCGAGCCGAGCAGCAGCGGCCGGTCTTCGGGCCGGTCCTGGCCGTAGGTGGCGAGCAGCGCCTGCGCCTCGATCGGGTCGCCGAGGGTGGTGCCCGTGCCGTGTGCCTCCACAGCGTCCACATCGGACGTCGTGAGCCCGGAAGCGGTCAGCGCCGCCCGGATCACCCGTTCCTGCGAAGGACCGTTCGGCGCGGTCAAACCGTTGGAGGCGCCGTCCTGGTTGACCGCGCTGCCGCGCACGACCGCCAGCACGTCGTGCCCGAGCCGCTGTGCGTCGGACAACCGCTCGACGAGCAGCAGCCCGGCGCCTTCCGCCCAGCCGACGCCGTCGGCCGCGGCGGAGAACGACTTGCACCGGCCGTCCGCGGCGAGTCCGCGCTGACGGCTGAAGTCGACGAAAGCGTCCGGAGTGGACAGTACGGTCACGCCGCCCGCCAGCGCGAGCGAGCATTCGCCGTTACGCAGCGCCTGCATCGCGAGGTGCAGCGCGACCAGCGAGGACGAACACGCCGTGTCCACCGTCAGCGACGGGCCTTCCAGCCCCAGCAGATACGAGATCCGGCCGGACAGGATGGCGGCGGAACTGCCGTTGGTCAGGTACCCGGCGAGATCCTCCGGTGGGTTGCGCAGCCTGCTGCCGTAGTCGTCGTACATCAGCCCGGCGAAGACGCCGGTCCGGCTGCCGCGCAACGAACTCGGGTCGACCCCGGCCCGTTCGGCGGCCTCCCAGGCCAGCTCCAGCATGAGCCGCTGCTGCGGGTCCATCGCCAGGGCTTCCCGCGGCCCGATCCCGAAGAATCCGGGGTCGAACTCCGCGGCGTCGTGCAGGAATCCGCCTTCGCGGGTGTAGGTCTTGTTCGGGACGCCCGGTTCGGGGTCGTAGATGCCCTCGACATCCCAGCCGCGATCGGCCGGCATCCCGGTGACCGCATCGGTGCCGGTCACCAGCAACTGCCAGAGGTCCTCCGGCGACGTGACGCCGCCGGGGTAACGGCAGCTCATGCCCACGATCGCGATCGGCTCGTCGCGCGCCACCGTCACGGTGGGCGCCGCGGGCGCCACCGCGGCGGCGCCGATCAGCTTGTCCGCCAGGTAGGTGGCGATCGCCCGCGCGTTGGGGTGATCGAAGACCAGCGTGGCGGGCAGGGTGAGCCCGGTCGCCGCGCCGAGGAGATTGCGCAGCTCGACCGCGGCCAGCGAGTCGAAGCCCAGCTCCTTGAACGCCTTGCCGTCGTCGATGTCCCCCGCGCCGTCGTATCCGAGCACCGACGCGACCTGCGTGCACACCAGCTCCCGCAGGAACCGGTCGCGTTCGACCCCGGAAAGGCCGGAAAGCCGTTCGGCGAGGCCGTTGCCCGAGGCTGCGGTGAGTGCGGCGGTTCCGGACGCGGCCCGTCGCGTAGGTGCGGCCAGGAAACCGCGCAGCAGCGCGGGAACCTCGTCGGTCCGGGCACGCAAGGCCGCGAGATCGAGGCGGATCGGGACCGTGACGGACTCGTCCGCCCGCAGGGCCTCGTCCAGCAGCGCCAGACCGTCGGCGGCGGTGAGCGCGGGCATGCCGAGCCGGGCCATCCGCCGCAGATCGGCCTCGCCGAGTTCACCACCGAGACCGGTGTTCTCGGCCCACAGGCCCCAGGCGAGCGAGGTGACCGGAAGTCCTTGTGCCCGGCGGAATCCGGCCAAACCGTCGAGGAAGGCGTTGGCCGCGGCGTAGTTGCCCTGCCCCGCGGCGAGGACCATGCCGCCCGCGGAGGAGAACAGCACGAACGCCGCCAGGTCGAGATCCCGGGTCAGCTCGTGCAGATGCCAGGCCGCGTCGGCCTTGGGCCGCAGCACGGCGTCGAACTGCTCGCCGGTGAGCGCGTCGAACACCGCGCTGTCCGCGGCCCCGGCGGCGTGCACGACAGCGGTCAGCGGGTGCTCGGCGGAAACCTCCGCCAGCAGACCGCGGACGGCTTCGCGGTCGCCGACATCGCAAGCGACGATCGAGACCGAGGCGCC
This sequence comes from Amycolatopsis sp. NPDC059027, assembly GCF_042739735.1. Classification (NCBI taxonomy): domain Bacteria; kingdom Bacillati; phylum Actinomycetota; class Actinomycetes; order Pseudonocardiales; family Pseudonocardiaceae; genus Amycolatopsis; species Amycolatopsis sp. NPDC059027. Next base: position 16,189 of record NZ_JBHYIK010000068.1, read on the forward strand.
GAGTTCGGCCAGCTCCGCGCGCAACCGCTCGGCGCCCGGGGCGTCCGGGCCACGCCTGCTGGTCAACAGGAGGTGCCGCATCCCGTGCGCGGCGACCAGGTGCCGGGCCACGAGACCGCCCAGTCCCCCGGTGCCGCCGGTGATCAGCACCGTGCCTTCGGTGTCCCATGTGGACGATTCAGCAGCCTCGGGAGCCGGGATCCTGACCAGGCGCGGCACGAACATCGCGCCGTCGCGCAGCGTGGCCTCCGGCTCGCCGGACTCCACCACCGCGGGCAATACGGCGGCGTCACCGGCCAGATCGACCAGGACGAACCGGCCGGGATGCTCGGCCTGCGCGGCCCGCACCAGGCCCCGCACCGGCGCCTGCACCGGATCCGTCTCGGCGTCGCGGGTGGTCACCACCAGCCGTGACGCGGCGAACCGGTCATCGGCCAGCCAGTCCTGCATAACCGACAGCAGCCCGGTCAGTGTCGTCCGTGTCCGGGCGGGGACGTCATCGGTGGCGTTCGTGTCCGCCGGGGCGAGCACGACGACGTCCGGCACCTCCGCTCCGGCGTCCACAGTGGATAGCAGGGCACCCAGATCTTCGTACGCCGGAAGATCCTGGCCGAGGTTGTCGCCGAGCACGGCCCAGTTCGTTGCCGTCCCCGCCGGAACCGCTGCGGGGTAAGGGTTCCACGCTACGCGGAACAGCTCACCGGCGTGCCCGTGCGTGGCGGCCTCGGCGAGTTGTTCGTCGGTGATCGGGAAGGAAACCAGCGAGCGCACCGAAGCCACCGGCCTGCCTTCGCCGTCCGCGACGTCGATCGCGGTCAGTTCGTCACCCGAAAGCCGGGTGAGCCGGACGCGCAGCATCGCGGCGCCCGCCGCGTGCAGCGTGACCCCGTTCCACACGAACGGAAGCAGCGTCGCGCCGTCGTTCTCGCCGAGGAGGTCGGCGTGCATGGCGGCGTCCAGCAGGGCCGGGTGCAGCCCGAACGCGGCCGCCGAGTCCACGGCTTCCGGCGGCAGCGCGACCTCGGCGAAAATCTCTTCGCCGCGTCGCCAGGCCGCACGCATCCCTTGGAAGACCGGGCCGTAGCCGTAGCCCCGGTCGATCAGCCGCTCGTATGCGCCCTCGACGTCGATCGGGACGGCGCCTTCCGGCGGCCACGCGGTGAGGTCGAACGATTCCGGCTGTGCCTCAACGCCCAGCACACCGCTCGCGTGCAGTGTCCAGGGGAGATCGGCCGGAGCGTCCTCGGCCCGCGAGTACACCGACAGCGCGCGACGGCCCGCTTCTTCGGCACCGACGACGACCTGCAACGCCACGCCGCCGAACTCCGGCAGGATCAGCGGAGCCCGCAGGGTGAGTTCCTCGACGGCCGCGCAGCCGACCTCGTCGGCGGCCCGGATCGCCAGTTCGACGAAACCGGTGCCGGGCAGCAGCACCGAGTCCCGCACGACGTGGTCGGCAAGCCATGGCTGGCTCTCGACCGAGAGACGGCCGGTGAGCACGACCCCGTCCGAACCCGGGACCGCGACCACGGCGCCGAGCATCGGGTGCGCGGCGGCCCGCTGGCCGACCCCGGCCACGTCCCGCGCCGGAGTCGCGTCGAGCCAGAACCGCCTGCGCTGGAAGGCATAGGTGGGCAACGCGGTGCGCGGGCCCTCGCCCAGCAACACTGTCCAATCCGGACTGATCCCGCGTACGTGCAGCCGCCCGACGGCCGCCATCAGCTCGGGCAGCTCGGCCCGCTCACGCCGCAGGACGTGCGTGAACACGAAGTCCGCGCCGTCTTCGACGTTCCGGCTACCCGCCGCGGAAAGCACGCTGTCCGGGCCCAGCTCGGCGAAGGTGCGCACGCCCTCGCCCGCGAGTGTCCGCACGGCGTCGCCGAAGCGGACGGTGGCCTGGACGTGCCGCACCCAGTACCCCGGCGAGCACAGCTCGTCGGCCGTCGCCACCGCGCCGGTCAGCGCGGAGACGACCGGGATGCGCGGCGCCTGATAGGAGATCCCGGCCGCGATCTCGCCGAACTCGGCGAGCATCGGCTCCATGAGCGGCGAATGGAACGCGTGGCTCACCGTGAGCCGGTGGGTCTCGCGGCCGCTTTCCTTGACCGCGTCGGCGATCCGGAGCACGGCGGCTTCTTCACCGGAGACGACGACCGCCGCCGGGCCGTTCACCGCCGCGATGGCGACGTCCTCGTGACCGGCCAGCAGCGCGCTGACCTCGTCCTCGGGCGCCGCGACCGCGACCATCGCGCCGCCCTCGGGCAGCGCGTTCATCAGCCGTCCGCGCGCGGCGACCAGCGTGCAGGCGTCGGCCAGCGAGAAGACGCCCGCGACATGGGCCGCGGCGAGTTCCCCGATGGAGTGCCCCGCGACGAAACCCGGAGTGATGCCCCAGGTTTCGAACAACCGGAACAACGCGACCTCGATCGCGAACAACGCGCATTGCGTGTACTCGGTGCGATCGAGCAACGCGGCTTCCGGCGAGCCCGGCTCCGCCCACATCACCGCACGCAGCGGCCGGTCGAGTTCGCGATCGAACGCGGCACAAACCTCGTCGAGCGCGGTCGCGAAAACCTCGGACACCTCGGCGAGTTCGCGGCCCATGCCGATCCGCTGGGCACCCTGACCGGAGAACAGGAACGCGAGCTTGTGCTCCCCTACCGCGCCGGTCACCACCGACGCCGCGGTCTCCCCCGCGGCCAGCTTTTCCAGGCTACGCATCAGTTCCGCGTGGTCGCCCGCGATCACCGCGGCCCGGTGTTCGAGCGCCGCACGCGAGGTGGCCAGCGAACGCGCCAGCGTGCCGAGCGGGATCTCGGGACGCTCCTCGACGAAGTCCCGCAGCCGGGCGGCCTGCGCCCGCAACGCCACGACACTCTTCCCGGACAGCACCAGCGGAAGGACCGGAAGCGACTCGGTGTTCGCAAGGTCTTCGGCGGGTGGTGCCTGTTCGATGATCACGTGGGCATTGGTGCCGCTGACGCCGAACGAGGACACCCCGGCCCGGCGCGGATGCCCGTTTTCGGCCCACTCACGCGGTTCCGTCAGCAGTTCGACCGAGCCCGAGGCCCAGTCGACCTCCGGCGAGGGCGCGTCCACGTGCAGCGTCCGGGGCAGCACGCCGTTGTGCAGGGCCAGCACCATCTTGATGATGCCGGCGACCCCGGCCGCGGCCTGGGTGTGCCCCAGGTTCGATTTGACCGAACCGAGCAGCAGCGGCCGCTCGCGGTCCTGGCCATAGGTGGCGAGCAGGGCATGCGCCTCGATCGGGTCACCGAGCGTCGTGCCCGTCCCGTGCCCCTCCACTACGTCCACATCGGACGGTGTGAGCCCGCCGCTTTCCAGCGCCTGCAGGATGACCCGCTGCTGGGAAGGACCGTTGGGCGCGGTCAGGCCGTTGCTGGCGCCGTCGTGGTTGACCGCGGACCCGCGGACCACGGCCAGCACCTCGTGCCCGTTGCGCACCGCGTCGGACAGCCGTTCGACGAGCAGCATCCCGGCGCCCTCACCCCAGCCGGTGCCGTCCGCACCCGCGGCGAACGACTTGCACCGGCCGTCGGCGGCCAGTCCGCGCTGACGGCTGAAGTCCACGAAAGTGTCCGGAGTGGACATCACGGTCACGCCACCGGCCAGCGCCAGCTCGCATTCGCCCCGGCGCAGCGCCTGGATCGCCCAGTGCAGCGCGACGAGCGAGGACGAGCACGCCGTGTCGACGGTGACCGTCGGCCCTTCGAGACCGAGCACATAGGACACCCGGCCGGACACCACACTCGCCAGGCTGCCGTTGCCGAGATAGGCGGCGACGTCCTCGGACACCTCGCCGAGCCGGGTTCCCCAGTCGTGGTACATGACCCCGGCGAACACGCCGGTCCGGCTGCCGCGCAAGGAAAGCGGGTCGATGCCCGCGCGCTCCAGCGCCTCCCACGAGATCTCCAGCGCGAGCCGCTGCTGTGGGTCCATCGCCTGCGCCTCGCGCGGCCCGATGCCGAAGAACTCCGGGTCGAACTGCGCGGCGTCGTGCAGGAAGCCGCCCTCGTGCGCGTAGCTCTTGCCCGGTTTGCCCGGCTCGGGGTCGTACAGAGTACCGACGTCCCAGCCGCGGTCCACCGGGAACGAGGACACCGCGTCGGTACCCTCGGCCAGCAGGCGCCACAGCTCCTCCGGCGTGCTGACACCGCCGGGGTAACGGCAGCTCATTCCGATGATCGCGATGGGCTCGTCGTCCGCGCTCGCCGTGCTCTGCCGCACGGTGACCGACCGCTGCCCGCCGCCCGCCTTCTCCAGAATGTGCGCGGCCAGCACGCGCGGCGTCGGGTAGTCGAAGATCAACGTGACCGGCAGCCGCAGCCCGGTCCGGGATTCCAGCAGATTGCGCAGTTCGACCGCGGCGAGCGAGTCGAACCCGATCTCGCCGAACGCGCGGTCCGGCGCGATCGCGTCGCCGCCCGCGTGCCCGAGTACGGCGGCGACGTGCGTGCGGACCAGGTCCAACGCGGCCTGTGCGCGGTCGCCGTCGTTCACTCCGGCCAGCCAGTCCGGGGTGGCGGGCGCCGCCGGTCCGGCCGCGGCCTGCCCGGCGGCGCGGCGTGGGGCGGGCACCAGGCCACGCAGCATCGCGGGCACGCCGTCCGCCCGCGAGCGCAGGGCCGCGAGGTCCACCCGCACCGGCAGCACCGCGGCCTCGCCGGTGCGCAACGCCGCGTCGAACGTCGCGAGGCTTTCCTCCGGGGTCAGCGCGGTGAGGCCGAGGCTGTTCGCGCGCCGCAGGTCCGCGTCGGCCAGCCTGCCGCCCATGCCGTCGGGGCCGGACCAGAGGCCCCACGCGAGCGACGTCGCGGGCAGGCCGAGCGAGGTCCGGTACGCGGCGAGCGCGTCGAGGAAGACGTTGGCCGCGGCGTAGTTGCCCTGTCCCGCGCCGTCGAGGTGCCCGGCGACCGAGGAGAACAGGACGAAGTTCGCCAGGTCGAGCCCGCGGGTCAGTTCGTGCAGCAGCCATGCGGCGTCCACTTTGGACCGCAGCACCTCGGCCACCTGGGCCGGGGTCAGGGTGCCGATCAGCGCGTCGTCCACCACACCCGCCGTGTGCACGACCGCGCGCAGCGGATGTTCGTCCGGAATTTCCCGCAGCAGCAAGGAAAGCGCGTCCGCGTCGGCGGCGTCACATGCGGCGACCCGGACCGACACGCCGAGCGCCTCCAGCTCCGCGGTCAGCTCCGCCGCGCCCGGCGCCGCCGGGCCACGACGGCTGACGAGCAGCAGCCGCCGCACTCCCCTGGTGCCGACGAGATGCCGCGCGACGTGCGCGCCCAGGCCGCCGGTCCCGCCGGTGATCAGCACGGTGCCGTCCGGGTCCCACGACGTCGCGGCCTCGGGCTCGGGTGCCTTCACCCGCACCATCCGCGGCGCGCGCAGCACTCCGCCCCGCACCGACAGCTCGGGCTCGCCGGAAGCCAGCGCGGCGGCCACGGTCCGGGACGTGAGGCCGTCCTGGTCGACGTCGACGAGCACGAACCGTCCCGGGTTCTCCGCCTGCGCCGAGCGCACCAGGCCCCACACCGGGGCGCAGGCGAGTCCCGCCGCGGTGTCCGGCTCCACCGCGCCTCGGGTCACCACCACCAGCGTGGTCTCGGCGAACCGGTCGCCGGAAAGCCAGCGCTGCAACAGGTCCAGTACCCGGAGGGTGACCTCGTGCGCGGCGTCGACGACCGCCGGACCGTCCACATCGGACACAGCGGGGACCACGACCGCGTCGGGAATTCCGGCCGCGGCCAGCGTGTGCAGATCCTCGAACACCGGGACACCGTCGCCGAGCCCGAGGACGTCCGCGCCCACGACGGCCAGGCGGCGCGCCGGGCCGTCCGCTCCGCCGAGCGGGTTCCAGCCGACCCGGAACAGCGACTGGTCCCGGCCGCTCAGCCGGTCGGCGGGCAGCGGGCGCATCCGGACCGCGCCGACCGTCGCCACCGGCGCGCCGGTGCCATCGGCCAGCTCCAGCGTGATCCCGCCGGTTCCGGAGACCGAGATCCGCGCCCGCACCGCGTCGGCGCCGGTGGCGTGCAGCGCGACCCCGGTCCACGCGAACGGCAGCTCGATCTCGTCGCGGCCTCGTGCCGCGCCCTCAGCGTAGTCGGTGGCGTGCAGCACCGCATCCAGCAGCGCCGGGTGGAGGTCGAACGCCGCGGCCTCCTCGCGTGCCTCCTCCGGCAGCGCGACCTCGGCGAACACCTCGCCACCGCGCCGCCACACCGACTTGAGCCCGCGGAACACCGGCCCGTACGCGTACCCCTCGGCGCCCAGATCCTCATACAGGCCACCGATTTCGACGGCCTCGGCGCCCTCCGGCGGCCACACCCCGAGGTCGCCGATCCGGGCCCCGGACGTGGCCAGCCTGCCACTCGCGTGGTGGATCCAGGTCATGTCCGCGATGTCGTCCTCGGCGCGGGAGTACACGTCGATCGACCGGTCGCCGGTTTCGCCCGCCGCGCTCACCACGACCTGCAGCACCACGCCCCCGGTGTCCGGGACCGTCAGCGGCGCCCGCAGCGTCAGCTCGTCGACCGTCGTGCAGCCGACGTGCCCGGCCGCGTGCACGGCCATCTCCACGAAGGCCGTTCCGGGCAGCAGCACCGAACCCGCGATGCCGTGGTCGGCCAGCCACGGGTGGGTGCGCAGGGAGATCCGGCCGGTCAGCACCACGCCGTCGTCACCGAGATTGGCCACCGCCGACAGCAGCGGGTGCGCGGACGCGGTCTGCCCGATCCCGGCACCGCCGGTGCCCGTCGGTCCTTCGAGCCAGAACCGCGTGCGCTGGAAGGCATACGTGGGCAGCTCGACGCGCTTCGCGCCCGTCCCGGCGAAGAACGATTCCCAGCCGACGACGCCGCCGCGGGCGTGCACGACCGCCAGCGCCGCGTGCAGCACCCCGGCCGCCGGACGGTCCCGGCGCGCGACCGGCGCCAGCACGACGTCGTCCTCGCCGGTCAGGCAGTCCCCTGCCATCGCGCACAGCACCGCGTCAGGGCCGAGTTCCAGGTAGGTACCGACGCCCGCGGCGCTCAGCGACCGGACCCCGTCGGCGAACCGCACGGCTTCGACCACATGACGCACCCAGTACTCCGGGTCGCGGAGTTCGTCGGCGGTCGCCAGTTCGCCGCTGACGTTCGAGACCACCGGGATCCGGGGCTGCGCGTAGTCCACCACCTGCAGGAACTGCCGGAACTCCGCCAGCATCGGCTCCATCAGCGGCGAGTGGAAGGCATGCGAAACCCGCAGCCTGCTCGTCTTGTGGCCCCGCTCCTTGAAGCCCGCGGCCACCTCGGCGACGTCGTCCTCGGCGCCCGAAAGCACCACCGAGGACGGGCCGTTGACCGCCGCGATGCCGACCCGCTCGGAGAGGTACGGGCGCACCTCGTCCTCGGTCGCGGCGATGGCGAACATCGCGCCACCGGACGGGAGTTCCTGCATCAACCGGCCCCGCGCGCCCACCACGACACAGGCGTCCTCCAGCGACCAGACACCCGCCACGTGCGCGGCCGCCAGCTCACCGATCGAATGGCCCGCGACGAAGTCCGGCCGGACGCCCCACGATTCCAGCAACCGGAACATCGCCACCTCGACGGCGAACAACGCCGCCTGCGCGTAGCGCGTCTGGTCCAGCAGGCCCGCCTCCGGCGAGCCTTCCGCGGCGAACAGGACCTCGTGCAGCGGCCGGTCGAGCTGCAGGTCGAGATAGCTGATCGCGTCGTCCAGCGCGGCCGCGAACACGGGGTAGGTCTCGTAGAGTTCCCGGCCCATCCCGGCGCGCTGAGAACCCTGACCGGTGAACAGATACGCGATCCCGGCACCGGACGCGGCACCGGTGAACACGCCCTGAGCGGGGGTGTCTTCGGCCAGCGCGCGCAGGCCGTTCTCCAGCACGGCGCGATCGTCGGCGACGACGACCGCGCGATGGTTCAATGCCGCGCGCGTCGTGGCCTGCGAGTAGGCCAGGTCGATCAGCGAGTGCTCGGGATGTGCCGAAACGAAGGACAGCAGGCGCTCCGCCTGCGCACGCAATGCCGGGGCACTCTTGGCCGAAAGTCCAAACGGGACGTTCGCTACGGAACGTTCCTCAGCGTCCTCTTCGGACACCGCTTCGACGGCGGGCGCCTCTTCGAGGATGACGTGCGCGTTGGTGCCGCTGATGCCGAAGGCGGACACCCCGGCACGACGCGGACGTCCGTCCGCACGCTCCCACGGCACCTGCCCGGTCAGCAGCTCGACCTTGCCCGCGGCCCAGTCGACGTTCGGCGAGGGCGCGTCCACGTGCAGGGTCTTCGGCAGCACACCGTGCCGCATCGCCATGATCATCTTGATCACGCTGGCCGCACCGCCGGCCGCCTGGGTGTGGCCGAGGTTGGACTTCACCGAACCCAGCCACAGTGGACGTTCGCGGTCCTGGCCGTAGGTGGCGAGGATCGCCTGCGCCTCGATCGGGTCCCCGAGCGTGGTGCCCGTGCCGTGCGCGTCGACCGCGTCGACCTCGCCCGCGCCGAGCCCGGCCTGGGCGAGCGCCTGGCGGATGAGCTGCCGCTGCGAGTCGCCGCTGGGGGCGGTGAGGCCGTTGCTCGCGCCGTCCGAGTTGACCGCGGAGCCGCGGACCAGCGCGAGGACGTCGTGCCCGAGCCGCCGCGCGTCGGAGAGCCGCTCGACGACGAGGAGCCCGATGCCCTCGGCGAAGCCGGTGCCGTCGGCGGCGGCCGCGAACGCCTTGACCCGGCCATCCGGGGCGAGCCCGCGCTGCCTGCTGAACGCGGTGAACATGCCGGGGCTGCCCATCACCGCGACGCCGCCGACGAGCGCCAGCGAGCATTCGCCGCGTCGCAGCGCCTGAATCGCGAGGTGCAGCGAAACGAGCGAACCGGAGCAGGCGGTGTCGACGGTGACCGCAGGTCCCCGCAACCCCAGCACGTAGGCGACGCGGCCGGATGCCACACTCGGTGCGTTGCCGGTCATCAGATAGCCGTCGAGACCATCAGGAGCTTCGTGCACGCGGACGCCGTACTCGTGCACCTCGGCGCCGACGAACACACCGGTCCGGCTGCCGTGCAGGCCGAGCGGGTCGATGCCCGCGCGCTCCAGCGCCTCCCACGCGGTCTCCAGCATGAGCCGCTGCTGTGGGTCCATCGCCAGCGCCTCGCGCGGGCTGATGCCGAAGAAGTCGGCATCGAATTCCGTTGCGGTGGAAAGGAAACCGCCCTTGTCGACGTAGCTCTTACCGGTCGCGCCCGGGTCGGTGTCGAACATGCCGGCGAGGTCCCAGCCGCGGTCGTCCGGGAAGTCCCCGAGCACCTCGCCGCCCTCGGCCACCAGCCGCCACAGGTCCTCGGCGGAGCCGACGCCGCCCGGGAACCGGCAGCCGACACCGACGATGGCGATCGGGTCGTCCTCGTCCCCCGCCACGGCGGGCAGCACGGCGTGGGTGTCCCCGGCGGGCAGGCCGAGCACCTCGGTCCGCACGTATTCCGCCAGCAGCGCCGGGGTCGGCTGATCGAAGATCACCGTGGGCGGCAGCCGCAGCCCGGTGACCGCGTTGATCCTGGTCTGCACCTCGACCAGGCCGAGCGAGTCGAGGCCCTGATCGCGGAACGCGCGCTCGACCCGCAGGTGCGTGGTGCCGGGACGGATCCGGCGCAGCACCTGGAGGGTCTCCTCACGCACCAGCTCGGTCAGGAGCCTCGCCTGTTCGGAGACGGGCAGCTGCTCGAGCCGGCGCGCCAGCCCCGCCGCACCGCCGTCCGCGGGTCCGAGGTCCGACGGGAAACTTGCGGATTCACTCATTTTGCGTACCCCATACCAACCCTGTCCACTAGGGACGGACGCCAACCACGACCGGACACGACAGCACCCACGCTAGGGCGGGCAGGAGGACGCGCGGCACCCCTACCGGCCCCAGAAGTCCCCGACGAAAGGGGTGTTCACCAGGCGACGGGCAGCAGCGACGGCCCGCGCACGATCACCCCGAACTTCCACTCGACGCCCTCGGGCCCGTCCGCGAAGCGCAGGTTCGGGAAGCGTTCGAGGAGCGCGCCCAGCGCCACCTGCAGCTCAAGCCGGGCCAGCTGCGCGCCGATGCAGTGGTGCGGCCCGAAGCCGAAGGTCAGGTGCGGGTTCTTCTTGCGCGTCAGGTCGATGCGCTCGGGATCCTCGAACACCTCGGGATCGCGGTTCGCCGCGTGCAGGGCGGTGAGCACCGGGTCGCCCATCCGCACCAGGGTGTCCCCCAGCTTGATGTCCTCCAGCGCGTACCGGGCGAACATCGCGGCGGTGTTGATCGGCACGTACCGCAGCAGTTCCTCGACCGCCGACGGCAGGAGTTCCGGCTTGCTGCGCAGCAACGCCAGTTCGTCCGGGTTGGTCAGCAGCGTGTACACGAAGCTCGGCAGCGCCGAGGAAACCGTCTCCACTCCGCCGGTGAGCAGTCCGGCCCCGGCGATGGAGATGAGCTCGTCCTCGCTCAGCTTGTCACCCGCGTCGCGCGCGGTCACCAGCGCGCCCAGCAGGTCGTCGGTGGGTTCCACGCGGCGCTTGGCGATCTGCTCGGCCATGTAGTCCGCGAGCGCGTCGCCCGCGGTGTGCAGCACGTCGCCCTTCGCGGTCGCGTCGTTCGTCAGCGCCTCGGTCCACTCGCGGAAGATCTTGTGATCCTCGAACGGGACGCCGAGCAGCTTGCAGATGACCGACACCGGCAGCGGCCGCGCGAAGTCCTCGACGAGGTCGGCGGGCTGTCCTTTTTCGACCATCGCGTCGATCAGGCCGGTGGTCATCGCGGTGACGTCGGCGCGCATCTTCTCCACCTTGCGCGCGGTGATCGCCTTGCCCGCGAGCCTGCGCAGCCGGGCGTGGTCGGGCGGGTCCATGCCCATCAGGCCGTCGTCGGCCAGCTCGCGCCGCATCCGCGGCTGATCGAGCCCCTGCGCGACGGCGCGGCTGAACCGCGGGTCGGTCAGCACCGTCTTGACGTCGTCGTAGCGGGTCGCCAGCCAGGAGGGTTCGCCATGGGGCAGCTGAACCCGGCACAGTGGTTCGTTGCGCTGCAATTCGGCGTAGCGGGGCGAAACCTCCGTCTCCCGCATCGCGAACGGGTACTCGTGGACTTGCCTGCCGGTCGTCATCCCAGTTCTCCTTTTACGGTCAATCGGTCCTCACCGACGGCGCCGCGCGACCCGGCCGCCAGCACGGGCCCGTCGAACTCCTGCTGGACGAAGGACAACGCGTGCATCAGGCTCGCCGCGGTCACCGCGGGCGCCTGGCCCGCCTCGGCCACCCCGGCCAGGGGCATCGAGCCGAGCGTGGACCAGCCGAGCCTGCCCTCGGCGTCGATGTTGCTGCGGCTGCGCCCGGCGTTGTCGGGGTGCAGGCAGTAGGGGACGTCGAGCAGTCCGCGGCGGAAGGCCAGCAGCAGCGCCCGCCCGATGTCCTCGTGCCCGTTCAGCACGGCGTCGACGAACGCGTACGCCTCGCGGTAGACCTGTCCGCCGTCCCGCTTTCCGTCCGCCATCAAAGAGGTTCCGCGGGCGACGCGGGCCGCGTGTTCGAGCGCCTCGACGTTCTCGGCGACCGTCGGGATCCGGTGGGCTTCCGCGACCGTCTTCACGATGAGCCGCTCCGACCCGGTGCTCACCGCCAGCTCCGCGGCCCTCGCGAGCAACGCGAGGGAGCCCTCCGGTGTCGTCGGGTAAAGGCCCATGTAGCCGTACACCACTACGTGCCAGTCAGCGTCCGGCAGCAGCTCCGCGCACAGCCTGCGCAAGGCGTGGATCGCTTCCTGGTCCTGTGCCAGGTTGATCTGCTGCGCGTAGCTCACCGAGATGTCCCGCACGCCGTGGCGGTAGAAGAACAACGCTTCGAGCACGCTGATCGCGACCAGCTGGCTCGGTGGGCAGAGCTGGCCCATCATGCAGCCGCCGAACGTCTCCAGATGCGGCTCGACGCCGGTTTCCCGGATCCGCAGCAGCAGTGCGCAGCAGTCGGCCCAGTTGCGCACGGACTCTTCCAGCGGGGTGCGGCCGTAGGGCAGGCAGTAGGACACCGGGCCGCCCTCGGTGGCGTGCAGGCCGGTCGCCGCCAGGGCGCCGAAAATGTGTTGCGGGCGCGCGGATCCGTGCCGCACCTGGACCGGATAGTCCACATCGGACACACCGTCGAGCATCAGCCGGGTGGTCTCGGGGTGGTGGGTGACGATCGGGTACCCGTTGAGGCCGATTCCTTCCCGCAGCGCCGTTTCCGCCGATTCCAGGTCGCCGACGCGGGTGTAGCTGTCCAACGTGATCGTGCCGACGGTGACGGCGTCGGCGTTCTTGGTCGCGACGAGCCCGGCCCGCATCTGCTCGGGCCTGCCGAAGCCCATGCGCGGCTGCACGACGAGCGATCCCGCCCGGTGCGCGCGCCGCACGAACTCGCCGAAACTCACGGCGTGGCCCCGGCCGTGATGGAGCCGACGAAGCGCCGGAACGACAGCACCCCTTCCGCACCGTCGTCGAACACCGCGTCGAACCCGGCCGAAAGCAGGTCGGCGAGGTGGCTTTCGCTTTCCCCGCCGGTGATCCCGAGTTTGCCGCCGATCACCGCGGGCACGTTCGCGAGACGATCGTCCGCGCGCAGCCGCCGGATCAGGTGCAGCCCGTCCTGATAGCCGTGCCCGTTGACGCTGCTGATCACCACCAGCGCGGGCCGCAGCTGGAGCGCCTCGGAGATCAGCAGCTCCTCCGGGACGCACGGGCCGAGGTTCACCACCTCGTGGCCCAGCTCCTCGATCAGCAGCTGGAGGAAGACCAGGTTCCAGGTGTGCGCGTCGGAGCGGACCCCGCTGACGAGCACCGGACGGTCGCCTGCGGACCGCGGCGGGCGCGGCGGGGCGGGGACGTCGAGGGACTCGGACGTGCTCACTCCGCCGCGACCCCGCTCGTCTCGTGGACACTCTGTTCGAAGACCCGGCGCGGTTCGAGCCGGGACACCGACACGATCTCTTCGCCACGCACCACCAGTTCGGCGGGGGCGGGCCTGCCCAGGAAGGTCAGCAGGCTCGCGGTGACGCCATAGGCACCGGCGTTCGGGACGGTGAGCAGCTCCCCGCCGGACAGCTCCGGCAGGTCGATGTCGCGGCCCAGGATGTCGCCCGGAGTACACAGTGGACCGACCAGGTTCGCGACGTCACCGGTTTCACCGTCCACCTCCACCGACGCGGGCAGCAGCCTGCCGAGGCCGGACAACCCGCCGAGCGTGTTGATCCCGGCGTCGACGATCACGAACTTCCCGCCCCGGCTCTGCTTGACGTTCACCACGCGGGTCAGCAGGGAACCGCTGTCCCCCACCAGATAGCGACCGGATTCGCAGGCCAGCCGTGTCGTGCCGTCGCGCCAGCCGGGCAGGTGCACGTCGAGGCTGTTCTCCAGTTCGGTGCGCAGCTTGTCGTAGACCGCTCGCTCGCCCCGCACCGCGTACGGGCTGGAGAACCCGCCGCCGATGTCCAGGAATTCCAGTGGGAGACCGACTTCCCGCTGGAGTTCGGCCGCGAGCGCGATCACGTGCTGCATCTCGCCGATCAGGCTCGCCTCGTCCTTGGCGTTGCTCATGGTGAAGAAGTGGGCGCCGACGACCCGGGTCCCGGCGACACTCGTCAGCTCGGGCATGACCTCGGGCAGTGTCTCGCTGTCGATGCCGAACTGCGAGGGCTTGCCCATCATCCGCATGCCGGTCGTCGCGCTCGCCGTCAGGGAGTTGACGCGCAGCAAGGCCTGCGCGGTGACGCCGAGGCGCACCGCGGCCGCGCCGATGTGCCGCAGATCGCCGAGCGACTCCACGGAGAACATCCGCACCCCGAGACCGAGCGCGTGGTCCAGCTCGCCGTCGGTCTTGCCCGGTCCGGTGTAGAGGCACTCTCCGGCGGCGAAGCCCGCGGACAGCGCCGCGGCGAGTTCGCCGGACGAACTGATCTCCGCGCGGCAAGCGCGACCGCCTTCGCGCGTCGCACGCGCCACCTCGGGATGGGGGTTGGCCTTGAGCGCGTAGTACAGCTCGAATCCCTCGGGCAGCATGGAGAACAGCTCGTCCCGTGCCGCCGCGACGCGGTCGAGGTCGTAGACGTACAGCGGGGTGCCGAAGCGCGCCGCCCATTCTTCGTGCGAGTTCACAGCCCCGCTCCCTCCAGCAGCCGGACGAGTTCCGCGGACGCGTTCTTCCCGTGCGCGGTCAGGGGGAATTCCGCCACCACATGGCAGACGGCGGGGACCTTGGCGGGTTCGAGCCGCTTGGCCAGTTCCCGGAGCACGACGTGGGGTTCGAGATCGGTCTCCACGCACACCGCCAGATCCCGGGTCTCCCCTGGCGGGACGGCGCCCGCGGCGCGGACACCGTCGATGTCCATCGCGGCCGCCTCGATCTCCAGCGTGCTCATCCGGACCCCCTTGCGCTTGAACATGTCGTCGCGGCGGCCCTCGAAGTACAGGTAGCCGTCCTCGTCGAGGCGGCCGTAGTCGCCGGTGTGCAACCGCAGGGCGCCGTTTTCGTCGCGCCGGAAGTTGCGTGCCGACAGCTCGGGATCGCGCCAGTAGCCGGGCATCACGTGCGGACCGGTGACCACGATTTCGCCGATCTCGCCGACCGGGAGCTCCGCGCCCGCGTCGTCGAGGATCAGCACCTTCGTGCCGGGCAGCGGCCTGCCGACCGAATCGGGACGCTCGCGGTCCTCCTCCGGCGGCATGACCGAGATCCGCTTGCACTCGGTCTGGCCGAACTGGCGGACCACGCGGACGCCGGGGAACGCCTCCCGCAGCGCGGTGATCGTGGACGCCGGCAGCGCGGCGCCGGTGTTGGTGAACATCCGGACCGGGGCGGGCGCCTCCCCCTCGCGGACGGCGAGGGTGGCGATCATGGTCGCCAGCGAGGGGACGATCGGCACCACGGTCGCGCCGACCTCGCGCATCCGCCGTAGCAGGAGGAGATCCGACTCGCCGTCGGCCAGCACCAGCTCGGAGCGGCCGAGGCAGGCCAGCAGCACCTTGTACAACCCGTAGTCCCACGACATCGGGAACCGGCAGAACACGACGTCGCCGGGCCGGTAGCCCAGCTCGGCCTGCAACGCCCGGGACGCGAACGTCATCTGCGCGTGTGGGCAGATGACCCCCTTCGGGGCGGCCGTACTGCCCGAGGTGTAGAGCAACGCGGCGACGTCGTCGGGGTGGATCTCCACCGGTGCCGCCCGCTTCCCCAGCTCGCGCAGTCTCGCGACCTCACGCCAGCACGATGTGAGTTCGTGCACCGGGGTTTCGGTCACCTCACGCAGCGCACCCACCACGGAACCGTCCGCGACCACCAGGCGGGGTTCGGCACTCGCCAGCACCGCCCGGAGGTGGAACGGCTTCATCCCCGGGTTCAGCGCCACCAGTGTCGCGCCGCGCCGGGAGACGCCGAGGAACAGCGCGACCAGCTCGCGAGTGGTCGGCAGCTGGGTGACCACCCGGTCGCCCGAGCCGATCCCCTCGGACTCCAGCCACGCGTCGACCGCGTGCGTGTATTCGGCGAGTTCGCGATAGGTCCATACTCCGGTCTTGTCACGCACCGCCGTCGAATCCGGGGTTTCGGCGACCGCCTCGTCGAGCAGGGAATGCACCAGCATTCCGTTCGGGGAATCGTTCACCACGTCCAAAGCCGCACTCCAGACCACGCGGAAATATGCGCGCACATTCCGTATCGAGGAATCTATTGCAGCTGTTCCCCGGACACCGTCGACCGGCGGAACATCTGAAAGCATTCACCTGGTATTCACCATGAGCCCCAGTGTTTGCCCGGAACGCTACCTGCCACCCGAGAGCCGCCACACCCCTAATCTCCGCCCTTCCGGGTTCACGTCCGGCGGTGCCGCGGGTGCCTGCCGAGCGGCAGGTAGGGGCTGCTCGCGGCGGGGCCCGGGCAGCCCCGATGTCGCGAACGCTCCGTAGGGGACGTCCAGCGTCCCGAACGACGCTTTCGAGACATGCCCCGCCGCCATGTTCGCTCGGTTCGGCGACCACGGAAACCAGCTCCTGGCCGCGACGCCACTTCGGGGTGCAACAAGGGCGTCCCTCGGCACGTTGGACGCACCGAGTGCGTCCCTCGGCGCGTCAGATGCACCGGGGGCGTCCCTCGGTGCGGCGCCCCGGGAGGAGGCGGGCCGCGCGATCAGGAGCCGGTCAGTAGTTCCGCCGCCTTGGCCGCCAGCGCCAGGCGGTCCACCTTGCGGTTGGCGTTCAGCGGGAACTCGGCCAGGTTCCGGTAGTGCTTCGGGATCGTGCCCTCCGGCAGCAGCTCGCGCAGCCGCCGGACCAGGGTCATCGTCGCGATCGGCTCGCCGAGGTAGAAGGCGAACAGCTCGGTTCCGTTGTCCCCGGCGACTCCCAGCGTCACCGCGTCGTGGGCGCCACAGGCCCGCAGCGCCTGCTCGACCTCGGCCAGTTCGACCCGCCAGCCCTGCACCTGGACCTGCGAATCCAGCCTGCCGAGATAGGCCAGCTCACCGTCCCCGATCCGCCGGACGCGGTCCCCGGTGCGGTACCAGCGCCGTCCGTCGTGTTCGAGGAAGCGGCCCCGTTCGTCCGCCGGATCGAGATAGCCCGGCGTGAGCTGGGGCCCGGTGACACACAGCTCACCCTCGTCGTCCGCGAACCCGCCGTCGTCGGCGAGCAGCAGGTGATCGTGGCCGCCGTTCAGCTCGCCGATCGGCACGACGCCGTTGACCGCGAGCGCGGCCGAGTCTTCCGACCAGCGATGCGCCGCCACCGTGATGGTCAGCTCGGTGGGGCCGTACAGGTTCTCCACGGTCGAGCCGGGCGCGGCGCGCTGCCAGTCGTCGGCGTCGCGGCACTTCAGGGCCTCGCCCGCGAAGAAGCTCCAGCGCAGGCCCGGCATACCGCCGTCGGCCAGCCCCTCGGTCCGGCGCACGAGGTCGATCACGCTCGGGGTGGAGAACCACACGGTCACCCCGTGCTCGGCGAGGTACCGCGGCAGCTCCCGATAGGACTGCGGCGGGATGACCGCGGCCGTGGCGCCGGCGCCCCACGCGCAGAACAGGTCGAACAACGAACAGTCGAAATTCAGGTCGAAGGTCTGCGAGAACACGTCGTCCGGGGTGAAGTCGTAGCGCGCGTCGAGCAGGCCGAAGTAGTGCCCGGCGTTGCCGTGCGTGATCACCACGCCCTTGGGCCGCCCGGTCGAGCCCGAGGTGAACAGCAGGTAGGCCGGGTCGTCCGGGCCCGCCTTGCGTGGCTGGTCGAGGCGGTACCGCGGATCGGCGACCAGCACCGTCCCCGAATCCGGCTCGCTCTCCGGCGCGAGCACGGCGACGTCGTCCTTTCCGGCCAGCAGCGCGGGCAGTGCCGCGATGTTCGCCTCGTCGACGATCAGCGCGGTCGCTCCCGAGGCATCGAGCATCTGCCGGGTCCTGGCCACCGGGAAGTCCGGCCGCAGCGGGACCACCGCGGCGCCCGCGTAGAGCGCGGCCAGGATGCCCGCGTACGCGGTGACCCCCTTGGCGGCCAGCACCCCGACCACCCGCGCGTCGGCCCGCACCAGCGCGCCCGCCCAGCACGACGCCAGCTCGTGCGCCCGCGCGTAGGTCATCGACACCGGGCCGACCCGCACGGCCACCCCGTCCGGGGACTTCGCCAGCCCGCGGAGGAACCTGCCGTGCAGACCCTCTCCGGTCACTTCATCCATTACCGACCTCCGCCGTGATTTAGGGGTGCACTTTACGGGGGAAAACCCGGGGCACGCAGTAAACTCCGGAACTGCCCCCGGCGAAATTCGTTGCCGGCTCACCGACCGATTCCGGAGTCATCATGTGGGACACCAAGTTCGAAGACCTGCTGCGCCGTCAGCTGCCTTACCTCGGCGCCGAGGAAAAGCTGGAAGCGGACACGCCGCTTCGTGAATTCGGGCTCGACTCGCTCGCGATGGTCGAACTGCTCTCCGTATTGGAGCGCACCTACGACGTCCGCTTCGAGGACGACGCGCTGACACTGGACACCTTCAAGACGCCGGGCATTCTGTGGAAAACGCTCTCCGGGGTGCTGGAGCCGGCGAACTGACGCCACCGCCGGGGCGGCGCCGGTTCACCGGCGTTCAGGCGCCGCCCCCGGCAGGCGCCATGCTCCGCCGCCGGGGCTGGAGCGCGAGCCGGGGATCTACGGCCAGCACCTCGAAGTTGTCGGTCGTGCAGGCCACCCTGCCGAACAGGCTGTCCGGGCCCGCGACGCACACCTTGCCGACGCCGAGATCCTTCAACGTAGCCACGACGTCGATCCAGCGCATCGGCCGGACGAAACTGTCCAGCAGCATCGTGCGCACGCCCTCGGCGGTCCGCAGCACCGTGCCGTCCTGGTCGGCCACCATCGGCAGCCGGGGATCGGCCATCGGGAGCGCGCCGAGCACCTCGTCCTCGGCCTTGCGCCGCAGCGCGCCGAACGGGCTCGCGTGCATCGGCGGCCGCATCGTGTAGAGCGAAAACCCGCCGAGGTCGCGGATCCGGCGCTGCAGCCATTCGACGTTGTGCTCCCGCAGGGACACCATGTAGAAGTCGTGGTCGATGTGGCAGGAGATCTCGTGCCACTCGCCGCGCCCGGTCAGTTCGTCCAGTACCTCGTCCAGCTTTTCCCGGGGCGTGCGCACGAACGAATGCGTCACGACGTCCTGGTATTCGGTCGCGAAGTACTCCTCCAGGCAGCGAGCCAGCTTCGCGGTCAGCCACACACCGTCCTCAAAGGACACCGAACCGGCGTGGACGGCAGCGGGCTTCTCCCCGAAACTGGGGCCGGCGCAGACCTGCGGGGTCACCCCGAGCTCCGCCTCCGCCCACTGGGCGAGCGCGACGCAGTTGACCATGAAGGCCACCTGCGCGTACTCGGAGTAGTCGCCAGGCGTCTCGCGGAACCGGTCGACCAGCGAATAGCCGAGCCGGTCGCTCGCGGCCGCGACGAGCTTCCTGGCGAACGGGTTGATCAGCATGAACTTGCCGACGTCCGCGAAACGGGCGGGGCTCATCCCGGGAAACACCATGGCCGCAGCGGTACGGCTCACCTCGTCCATCGGTGACTACCTCCTCATCTTCTCGACGTGCTCGGGGGCTGCGGGCACCGGTTGCCGGTCGAGCCGCCCGAGGAACTCCGCGAGCACCGCCCGGAACCGCTCCGGCTCCTCCAGGTTCGGCATATGGCTCGACTCCTCGAAGATCTCCCAGCGGACGTCCGGGATCCGATCGGCGAAGGGCTGCATGGTGACCGGCGTGGCCTCGTCGTGGCGACCGGACATCAGCAGCGTCGGCACCGAGATCTCGGCGAGGCAGTTCACCACCGACCAGTCCTTCAACGTGCCCACGACGTGGAACTCGTTCGGGCCGTTCATCACCGAGTACACAGTGGAGTCGTTCGAGACCTCCATCAGCGACGCGACGTAGTCACGCGGCCAGGGCTGGACCCGGCACACGTGCCGGTCGTAGAAAACACGCGCGGCGCGGAAGTACTCGTTCGAGTCGGTGGTGCCCGCGGCCTCGTGCCGGCGCATCGTCGCGTCGATCTCCGGTGGCAGCGCCGCCCGCAGCACCTCCATCTCCTGCCGCCAGAGCAGGTAGGAGGCCGGGGCGTCCGCGATGACAAGCCCGGCCAGCCCCGCCGGTCCCGCCGCCGCGTGCCGGGCGGCGAGCATGCCGCCCCACGAATGTCCGAGCAGGACGTAGTTGTCCGCGATCCGCAGCCCCCGCAGCAGATTGTCGAGTTCGTCGAGGTACAGCTCGGGGGTGAAGAAATCGGTCGGACGGTCGGCCAGCCGGGTCGAACCACCGTTGCCGAGCTGGTCGTAGTGCACCACCGGCCAGCCGTCGTCGGCGAGCTCCGCCAGGTTCAGCAGGTAGTCGTGGGTGCTGCCGGGACCGCCGTGCGCCACCACCAGCGCCGGGCGCCCGGCGCCCGGCGTGCCGGTCACCCGGTACCAGGTCCGGCAGTCGCCGAAGGGCACCCATCCCTTGACACTGGGCGCCTTGACCATTCCCATCACCTCATCGACACGGCCGTCACGGGCTCTCACCGCGTCCATGTCTAATCGCCGGGACGCCGCTGGACCAGCCCCCTTAGGGGCGTCCCGGGGCGGCGGGCGCGGGGAGGATCGCGACCTCCGCCCGGTCCTCCGCTAGGGGTCCCCAGGCCCGCATTCCCGTTCGGACCCCTAACTTCGCCGCCGTGGCTTTCCTCGGGTTTCCAGCGGGGATCGTCGAATTAGGGTGAAGTCACCGCCAACCATTGGAGACGGCAGTGCGTGTCATGTTGATGGTCTTCCCGACCAGAACCCATATCTACAGCATGGCTCCGGTCGGCTGGGCCTTGCGTGCCGCGGGCCACGAGGTGCGCTACGTGGGCCAGCGCAATCCGTCCGAAGTGGAACCGTTCCTGGAGACCGGGCTCGACGCGATGTGGTTCGGCGGCGACCTCGACCTGGTCCGGCACCGGCACCTCGAAGGGGTCGGCGAGCATCCGATGGGCTCGGAGCACCTGCTGTCCGAAAGCCGCCCGGAGAAGTACACCGACGAATACGTGCGCTCGGTCTACCACACCTGGGTCGAGGGATTCCGGTGGACCGCGCCCGACGCCATGCTCAACGAGATCGTGCGGTTCGCCCGGCACTGGAAGCCCGACCTCGTCGTCTGGGACCCGCTGATGTACGCGGGCCCGCTCGTGGCCAAGGCCACCGGGGCGGCACACGTGCGCATGCTCTACGCCGCGGACCAGACCGCCCGGCTGTTCGCGCAGCACGCGGACCTGCTGAGCAGGCAGCCGCCGGAAGAGCGGCACGACCCGCTCAAGGAGTGGATGTCCGAGTGGCTGGCGACGCAGGGCTGCGAGTTCGACGAGCAGCTGCGCCTCGGCATGGCCACCATCGACCCGTCGCCCGAGTGCATCCGCTACGACCTCGACGTCAACTACATCCCGGTGCGCTTCGTCGCGGTCAACCGGCCGATGGCGGTTCCCTCGTGGGTCGTCGAAGAGCCGGAACGGCCCCGGGTGTGTCTCACGCTCGGCGTGTCCAACCGCCAGGTCCACGGACGTGAGGAGGCCTCGGTGGCGACGCTGCTCGACGGCCTCGCCGATCTGGACGTCGAGGTGATCGCGACACTGAACGCGGCCCAGCTCGCCACCGTGCCGAAGGTGCCGGACAACGTCCGCGCGGTCGACTTCGTGCCGATGAACGAGCTGCTGCCCAGCTGTTCGGCGATCGTGCACCAGGGCGGCGGCGCGACCATCGGGAACGCCGTGGTGAACGGCGTCCCCCAGCTCATCGTGCCCGGAACCACCTGGAGCGAACGCATTTCCGCGATCGCCCAGGAGAAACGGGGCTACGGCCTGCTCCTCGACCTCGCCGACCTCACCCCGGACCAGCTGCGGGCGAAGGTCGAGCAGCTGCTCGTCGACCCCTCGTTCCGCCGCAACGCGATCGAGGTCCAGCAGGAAGTGCACGCGGCGCGGACCCTGCAGGACGTCGTCGGCGATCTGGAGGACCTCGCGACCGGCTTCGCCACGTCACGAGCGTCTTGAAACCACTACGGCTAAGGAAAAAACCAACATGAACCCACCGGGTACGACGCAGTTCCAGGAATACGCCCTGCCCGACGGCCGCGTGGTGTCCTGCACCAACAAGTTCAACACCGCGGGGGTGTGGCAGGAGTTCTCCGACGGCCTCTACGCCCGGTGCATCGCCCGGCTGCGGCCGAACGACACCGTGGTGGACGTCGGCGGGCACATCGGGCTGACCTCCCTGCTGGTCACCGACGCGGTGCCGGACCTGCGCATCATCGCCTGCGAGCCCGCGCCGCCCACCTTCGAATGCCTGGTCCAGAACTTCGAGCGCCACCTCCCGACGGCGATCGCGGTCAACGTCGCGATCGGCACCCAGCCCGGCACGACCACGCTGACCTACTACCCCAACAGCGACGTCATGTCGACGCTGCGGGTGGACGACGAGGACGACCGGCGCAACATCGAGGCGGCGCTCACCAGCTTCGGCGTGAGCGACGAGCGGCAGCGCCAGTTCCACCTCGACCGGACGAAGGCGGGCGCCGTCGAATACCCGGTCAAGGTCATCACGCTGGCGCACCTGTTCGCCGAGTACCACCTGAAGGAGGTCGGGTTGCTCAAGGTCGACGTCGAACGCGCCGAACTCGACGTCTTCCGCAGCCTCGACGACGCCGACTGGCCCGGGATCCGCAACATCATCGCCGAGGTCCACGACGTCGACGGCCAGCTCGCGGAAACGGTGGAACTGTTGCGGGACAAGGGTTTCCACCTCGACGACCTGCAGCAGGACATGTACGACACCGGCACCACGCACATGGTCACCGCCACCAGGGACCTCCCCTAGCCGGGTGACGCGCGGCACCGGCCGCGCCGTCCGCGCGTCCCGGCGGAGCCCGGTCGTCTAGGCTCGCGGGCATGCCGGACACGCAGTACGAAGATCTGCTCCGCCACGTGCTCGACACGGGCGCCCGCAAGGCCGACCGCACCGGGACGGGCACGCGGTCGGTCTTCGGGCACCAGCTGCGGTACCGGCTGTCCGACGGCTTCCCGCTGATCACGACGAAGAAGGTCCACTTCCGCTCGATCGCCTACGAGCTGCTGTGGTTCCTGCGCGGCGACGGGAACGTGAAGTGGCTCCAGGAGAACGGCGTCACGATCTGGGACGAGTGGGCGGCGCCGGACGGCGACCTCGGCCCGGTCTACGGCGTTCAGTGGCGGTCGTGGCCGACCCCGGACGGCGGCCACGTCGACCAGATCGCCGAGGTGCTGCGCACGCTGCGCGAGAACCCCGACTCCCGGCGGATCATCGTGTCCGCGTGGAACGTCGCCGACATCCCGCGGATGGCGCTGCCGCCGTGTCACGCGTTCTTCCAGTTCCACGTCGCCGACGGCAGGCTTTCCTGTCAGCTGTACCAGCGCAGCGCGGACCTGTTCCTCGGGGTGCCGTTCAACATCGCGAGCTACGCGCTGCTGACGCACATGATCGCCGAGCAGGTCGGCCTCGGCGTCGGAGACTTCGTCTGGACCGGCGGCGACTGCCACATCTACGACAACCACCTCGACCAGGTCCGCACGCAGCTCGGGCGCGAGGCACGGCCGTTCCCGGCGCTGAGCCTGAAGCCGGCGGAGAGCCTGTTCGACTACACCTACGAGCACATCGCGATCGAGGGCTACGACCCGCACCCCGGCATCAAGGCACCGGTGGCGGTGTGATCGGGGTCGAGTGGGCGCAGTCGTCGAACGGCGTCATCGGCCGTGACGGCGCGCTGCCGTGGCATCTGCCGGAGGATCTCAAGCACTTCCGCACGCTGACCGCGGGCGCGACCGTACTCATGGGGCGCCGGACCTGGGAGTCGCTGCCGCCGCGGTTCCGGCCGCTGCCGGGCAGGCGCAACCTCGTGCTGTCGCGTACGCCGCAGGAAGGCGTCGAGACGTTCCCCGACCTGTCGGCGGCACTCGCCGCGGTGTCCGGGGACGTCTGGGTGATGGGCGGCGCGGCGGTGTACCGGGCGGCGCTGCCGCTCGCGGACCGGATCGTGGTCACCGAGATCCGGGAGCACTTCGACGGCGACACGTACGCGCCGGACGTCGGCCGCGCGCCGGACTCCACCGGGGAATGGCTGGAGTCCTCGACCGGGCTGCACTACCGGTTCCTGACCTGGGGCTGACGGCCACGCTGTGCTCAGCGTGGCCAAGAGGGTACATACCTCGGCCACGACGGGCGGTGGTGTTGGCCGCCGGAACCCGGGATGTCACGCTGGTTCGACCGTCCGTGTGCCCTCCGCCACGGACGGCCAAGGAACCACGAACGTCCTCGGGAGCCTTCAGTGAGAAGCACCGGAATCGTGTTGTTCGCCCTGTTCGTCGCGTGCGCCGCCGGGCTCTCCCCTGCCGCCGCCTCACCGGCCGCGTTCACCCTGACCAGCACCGCTTTCGCCGACGGCGGCATGATCCCCAAGGTCCACGAATGCACCAGCGGCGGCGGCAACGACCCCGCCAAGAAGAACGAATCCCCGCCGTTCGCGTGGTCCGGCGCTCCGGACACCGCCAAGAGCTACGCGATCATCATGCGCGATCTCAGCAACAACAACCTCCTCCACTGGATCATCTACGACATCCCGGTGAGCACGACCTCGCTCCCCCAGAACGTCCAGCACGCCTACCAGCCCGCGGTCCCCGCGGGTGCCAGGCAGGTCTACTACCGGGGAAGCGCGAGCCTTTACGGCTATCAGGGACCGTGCTCGCCCACCACGATCAACACCTACGAGTTCGTCGTCTACGCGCTCAACAAGGCGTCGCTCACCAATCTGAACGCCAACTCGTCGACGCAGACCGCCGCCAGGACCATCACCGCGGCCTCGATCGCCACGGCGAGGATCACCGGCAAGTCGTAGCTCCCCCGGCGTGCGCGCCGCCCCGCCGAGCGTGGCGAGGCGGCGCGACGTCCGGCTACGGCACGGAGCGTGCGAGCAACCGTTCGAGCCAGGATTCCCGGGCGGCCAGGCACGCCCGTGCCGGCGCGGATTGCGGCGCCAGGTCGTAGAAACCGTGGAACGCGCCGCCCCAGACGTGCAGTTCCGCGTCCCCGCCCGCCGCCCAGATCGCGCTCGCGAACGCCACGTCCTCGTCCCGGAACACCTCGGCCGCGCCGACGTCGATGAACGTCGGCGGCAGCCCGCTCAGATCCGTCGCCCGCGCCGCCGCCGCGTACGGCGAGACGTCGGCGGTGCCCCGGCGATCCCCGAGAACCGCCGTCCACGCGGTGAGATTGCTCGTCCGGTCCCAAACGCCGACACCGTCGTACTGGTGTGACGACACCGTCTCGTTCCGGTCGTCGATCATCGGGCACTGCAGCAACTGGCCGAGCAGCGCCGGGCCTCCACGATCGCGCGCCAGCAACGTGGTCCCGGCGGCGAGGCCACCTCCGCCGCTGCCGCCGAAGATCACCAGGCGACCGGGATCGAACCGCAGAGCGTCTGCGTTGCCGGCCATCCACCGCAAGCCCGCGTAACAATCCTCCACGGGAACGGGGTCGGGGTGTTCGGGCGCCAGGCGGAACTCGGCCGTGACGGCGACCGCGTCGTACTTCAGTACCCAGTCGATCAGCGGACCGGCCGAAGCGAACCGGTCGCCCATGACCATGCCACCGCCGTGGAGGTGATAGATCCCCGGCCCGGGCTTCTCGTGGTCCACAGAGGACAGTACGGAGACGGCGATCTCCGCCCCGCCGTGACCGGTGATCGTGTGGTGCACGCAGCCGACCGGCCGGTCCCCGATTTGTTCCGCGATACCGGGAAAAGGCAGCGCCCGGTAGTGCTCCAGCCGATCCGCGGTCATCCCGGCCGGGACCCGGCCGTCGAGCGTCGGCAACACGGCGGCGAGTTCGGGATCGAACGGCGGCCGTGGAATTTCGTGCGTCATCGGTACTCCTGGGAGTCATCGCTTCCTCCGCCGTCGCCGCGCCGCCGACCGCGGGCGCGTTCGTGCCCGCGCCGGAACACGCGTAACGAAGGGAAGCGGAGGTGGAAAGAGTCGTGGTGGGGCCGATGTCGGCCGGTACGCCGCCGACGGGCCCGGCGGCTAGACTCTGTCCACCTCGATGAGCATGCCGTGAGGCTAACACGGCCCGGTGACGCGACGTCGTGCTCAGTAGTCCTTGACGGTGATCGCGTTCGCCGCCTTCGCCAGCGCCTCCGGGTGCGCCTGCGCGCCCCGGTCGTCCATGACCAGCGCCTGATTCGCGGCGACGTAGCTCGCCATCTCCCGCTGGTAGGCACCGAAACCCGCGTCGTGGTCACCGGCGGTGGACAGCTCGCCCGCCAGGACGTAACCGCCGACCAGCGCGAGGCTGGTGCCCTGGCCGGACATCGGCGACGCGCAGTGGGCGGCGTCGCCGACCAGCGCGATCCGGCCCGCGCACCAGCCGTCCGGCATCTTGATCTGGCACATCTCGTCGAAGTAGAAATCCGGCGCCCGCCACATCGCGTCCAGCATCCGGGGCAGCTCCCAGCCGGCCCCGGCGAAGTGCTTGGCGAGAAATTCCTTCTGCCGCTGGACATCCCGGTGGTCCGGAGTGTCCGATGTGGACTTGAAGTTGAGGAGCACCCGCGCTTCGGCGTCGTCCCGCACACTCATCATGACGACCAGGTGGTCGTCGGTACGCAGGCACGTCTGCCAGTGCTCGAGCCCCAGGAAGTTCTCCGTGGTGAAGATCGCGATATGCCTGCCGAGCGCGTGCGTGAACCGCGCCTCCTGGCCGAAGGCGAGCGCGCGGACCCGCGAGTGCGTCCCGTCCGCGCCGATGACCAGGTCGAACCGACGTGGCTCGGCGTGCTCGAAGGTGACCGCGACGCCGCTGTCGTCCGGTGCCAGTTCGGTGACCGAGTCGCCGAACACGAACTCGGCGGACGATCCGATCGCTTCGGTCACGAGCCCGCTCAGGTCGTCCCGCATGAGTTCGATGTCGTCGTTGTCGATGACACCGCCGGTGATGGTCGTTTCGGTGTCGCGCAGCAGCTCGACGCCGTCGGCGTCCACCATGCTCATGCCCTGGATGGCGGTCTTGGCCCGCCGGGCCCGATCGAGCATCCCCATGCGGTCGAGGACGCCCAGCGCCGACCCCCGGACGTCGATCGCCTGACCACCGATCCTCGGCGCCGGGGCGCGTTCCACCACGGTCACCCGCCAGCCGCGCCGTGCCAGCCAGTACGTCGCCGACAGACCGGCGATGCCGGCGCCGGACACCAGGACGTTCCCCGCCTTCATCCGTTCCTCCCGTTGATCGAGTACCCCAGCCGAGATCGACGGTAGGACCGATTCAGACGTTTGTCTAGCACGTTTGTGCAAGACGTTCGTCTCATTCCTGCGCTAGCATGCTCACCATGGGAAACCGGGAGGATCTGCTGGACGGCGCGCGACGCTGCCTGGCCACGAAGGGGTACGCGCGCACGACGGCACGGGACATCGCGACGGAGGCCGGTACGAGCCTCGCGGCGATCGGCTACCACTTCGGCTCGGTCCAGACGCTGCTCAACGCCGCGATGGTCCGGACGCTCAGCGAGTTCGCGGACTCGCTGCGGGAGAGCAGGCGCCGGGCCGCGGGTGGTACCGGCAGCCCGGTCGAGCGGCTGGCCGCCGTGCTGGCCGACACGATCAGGCACTTCGCCGAACACCGGGAGATCTGGCTGGCGTTCTGCGAAGCGGTGGTCGCCGCCGAACACTCGCCCGAACTCCGGGAAGAGCTGCGCAGAAGCTTCGATCTCAGCCGCCGCGGCTTCGCGGCCGAAGTGCTCGATGCCGACGAGGACACTGTGGACGAAGAGCTGGTGCGCACCGTCGGCGCGTTCGGCACGTGCCTCGTCACCGGCCTGAGATTCCAGCTCCCGATCGACGCGGACAACGCGCCCGCGGCCGAGGACGTACTCACCGGCATGCTCCGCGTCCTCGCGCCCCAGGACGGCCGACGATGACCGCGCCGGCGGTCCCGAAGCCACGTCCGGACACCCGGAAGCGCGCCTCGACACGGACCGCGAGACCGATCAGGAATCGAGAAGCACGGATCACCGGGTCGCGCCTAGCGTTCCTGTCATGACCTCCATCGACAGCATCACCCTCGAAACGGCCGACCCCGAAGCCGCCGGACGCTTCTACGCCACCGCCTTCGGGCTGGACACCCTGCTCCGCCTGCGGGCCTCGCAGACGCCGGCCACCGGCTTCCGCGGCTTCACCCTGGCACTCACGGTATCCCAGCCCGCCGACGTCGACGCCCTCATCGACGCCGCTCTCGACGCGGGCGCGACCATGCTCAAGCCCGCCGCGAAATCGATGTGGGGTTACGGCGGGGTGGTCCAGGCCCCGGACGGCGCCATCTGGAAGGTCGCGACCTCGGCGAAGAAGAACACCGGCCCCGCCACCCGGCGGATCGACGACATCGTGCTGCTCCTCGGGGTCGCCGATGTGACCGCGAGCAAGCAGTTCTACGTCGGCCAGGGCCTCACCGTGGCGAGGAGTTTCGGCCGCAGGTACGTCGAGTTCGCCGCCGGGAGCGGCGCCGTCAAACTGGCCCTGTACCGGCGCCACGCCCTCGCCAAGGACCTCGGCGTCTCCCCCGACGGCACCGGCTCGCACCGGATCGCCGTCAGTGGCGCCGGGCCCTTCACGGACCCGGACGGGTTCGCCTGGGAAGCCACCTCGCTGGCGGCGCGGTCCTGATGTGCCGCTATCACCCCGGCATGGTCGCCGCTCTCGCCTGGGACAGCACCGATTCCGCCGCACCCCGCGATTTCCGGGAAGAACCAGCCCCGTGCCCACCGGACGGGCCCGGCTTCCCGGATCCCGGGAAGCCAACCACCCTCTCGCCGTCCACTTCGGACTGAACGGTCGCGGTGCCGGAAGCCCCCATCGCATTGAAGGCTCCCGGCACCGCATCGGCCCGCGGGGTCAGCCGATGCCGAGGACGGCCTTGGCGGTGGTCCAGTTCGTGAGCATGGCGTGCTGTGCGTCGGCGAGCGTGACCTTCCCGGCACACACGGCCTTCTTGACCGCGTTCTCCACGGAGTCCTTCGAGTAGGAGTTCTCGTCGCCGGAGTGGGGTTCCGGCCAGAGGTTCTTCGGATCCTTCGGCGCACCACCGAGTTCGAGCGGGAGGAAGTGGTCTTCCTCGTAGTCCGCCAGATTGGTGTCGGAGTAGCCATAGTCGGCGATACCCTGGCGCTTCAGGGCGTTGGTGTAGGACGTCGGCGGCCGGATCGTGGAGGTCCAGCCCGAGACGCAGATCGTGGAACCGATCGTGTCCTGGGTGACGTCCGGATTGGTCGCGCCCGGCGTGCACGCCGGATCCGGCAACGGCAGGTCCGCCTGCGAACAGGTCGCGGCGGTGGTAGCGGATTCGGCCGAAGCGGACACCGGAGCGGCAAGGGCCATGACGACCGAAACCGCGCCGATCGGCGCCATCACACGTAAAGCGGGCATAACACGCATTGGATCTTCCTCCCAGACGGCATGACGAAGCCCCGTTTCCGAGATCGCGTTCACCTCGGCGAGCGGAGCGACCCGAAATCTTCGCCACCGAACACGAACACGACAGGAAACGGCGGCTACGGGCCGCGAAACAGTAAACATCCACCACGCTGTGAAATTGCGAAGTCAGTTCTTCACAACACGACGATTTCCGGCCATACAGACAGGAATCGGTGGATATTTCTCAGCAGAAAGCAGGAATGCCGACCAATACGACGCAATGCCCAGAGCCGACGACAAGCCCGGATCACGCCAATTACCGCGGAACTACGGTTTACCCGTCACACACCCGCATACCGGCACGGACAGTATGAAGTGGACAGTCAGGGACCTAACGGGGTTTTCTCAGCAGAGGCGGGGATACGGCTTTGCCAGTGAGCGCGGACCTCGAAGGCCCTGAAGGGCCCTTCACAGCACCGAAGTTCACTCCCGGGACAGCGCCACCCAGTGCAGTTTTTCCTGCTCCCGGCGCGACAGCCCGGCGACCACGAGATCGTAGGAATCCTCGATCATCTCGCGGACGAGATCGCCGGGCACCGAACCGTCGAGGACCACCGTGTTCCAGTGCCGCTTGTTCAGGTGGTATCCGGCGGTGATGGCCGGGTACTGGCCGCGCAACTGCACGGCGACGTCCGGATCGCACTTGAGGCTGACGCGCAACGGCCGCCCTCGCAACGGGCTCAGCGCGAACATCTTGCCCGCCACCTTGAAGACGCTGTTCTCCGCACCGAAGGGGAACTCCTCGCGCGCACCGGTCAGCCCGAGACAGATCTTCTTCAAGTCGGCAGCCCGCATCGGCCCACCCTATCCAAGGACGGCGATGTCAGTACCTCGGATACAGCTCCGGACCCGGCAGCACGAAGCCGCCGTCACGGCGCCCGGCGTAGAAGAGCAACGTCCGCGCCTGCTCGCGGGTCACCTCGAGACAGGTACACAACGCGCCCAGCGAGGCACCGCGTTCGGCCAGGGTGAGCCCGACGGACAACACCACAGCGGGCACGCCGGGCGATTCGGCGACGAGGTTCGCCGGGAGTGCGGCCAGTACGTCACACTCGAACTCCCGGCGCGCCTGCGCGAGCAGCTCCTCGTAGCCGTCGCCGTGGCGACGGCGCAGGAACCGGGTCAGCGCTGCCCACATCGGACTCACCTCCTCCGGCCGGTACCGGCCTCCCTTCAGTCAACCCCCGCTCCAGTCAACAGTCAAACGATTGTACAAGTGTTTGCGTGTTACTGACGCGCCACCTTCGCCGCCGCGCCGGTGCTCACGGCACGGGAGTCGGCGAAGCGCAGGCCCGCGACACATCCACTCAGGCCGCGATGTCCCGCCGTACGCCAGGCGAGGAACGCGGCGACGACGGCGAGAACGGCGGCGAAGAAGTGCAGGCCGAGGTGATCGAGAGCGAAGAAACCACCGCCTCCGGCAGCGAACCGCGGCAGGACCCGCCAGCGCTCAGGACGGCTGCCGTCGGGACGAACGGGGGCGAGCAGCACGATCCGCTGTCCGGCGGTCGCGCCGTCACCGCACAGCGGGACCAGGAGCAGCAGGACGCCGACCGGGATCACGTAATCCAGCAGCCAGCTCGCTCCCGGCAGACCGGCGAAGGAGCCGAGTCCGTTGGCGGCCAGCAGCGCGGCGCCGGTCCTGAGCAACGTCCCGAGCAGAAAGACCGCGAACACGTCGAGGACCATCCCGAGCAGCCTGCGACGGGCGGTGACCGGCCGGGCGTCCCCGGGCGGCCGGGTGACCCGCTGTCCCGGGACGAAGCGCAGGGCCGGGGCCAGCAGCACGCCGACGGCCGCGCCCACGGTGTTCGCGAGCAGGTCGTCGACGTCGAAAAGGCGGTAGGGACACTCGAACACGCCCCAGACCGCGGTGAGCTGGGTGGTCTCGATGAACAGCGACAGCAGCAGCCCGATGGCGACCGTGGTGAGCGACCGCCAGCGGAAGAGATGCCGCCCGAACATGCCCAGCGGCACGAACAGGATCACGTTGAGGACGACCTGCTGCAGGGCCGGATTGCCCGGCAGACCGGCGATCCCTGGCTCGCCGCGGCGAGCCCGGATGTCGTCGACGAAATGGAAGAGGCGCAGTTGTGGCTCCACCACATGTCGTGCGCACCACTGCGGCGTGGTTTCGGGCACCGGCAACAATGTGTAGGTCCAGAGCGCCAGCGCGTAGACGAGACAACCGAACGCCAGCACCATGTGCCCGGCGCCGAACTCACCGCGCCCCCGGTAGGTCCACCACAGATAGGGAATCGCCAGCAGCAGCGCGAGACCACCGCCGCCGAAGAGCGCGACAATCGCAGGAAAAGTCAGTTCGGACATGGGTTCGGACAACCCCTCCGGTTTTGTCCACAAAGGACATCCCCGATCCGGGGCCGCCCCGGATCACCACTTCCGAATGTCACGGCAACGTATCATGACCGCGAATTTCCAACCACCGAAGAATGTACGTGAAACGGCGACACCGCCGAAAGGTGACAATCGCGATGTGCGCGGCCTCGAAAAATTCTTATCACCGTGACAAATATCGGGAGCGTGCCGGAATCCGATTCGCGAAGGCCTCCGGATTTCCGGCGATCGGCACCGCCCGGCGGCAACTGGCCCCTTCGAACGGGCGCGTTCTGGTCCTTCTGACCAGGCCAGCCGTCACCCAAGCTCAGCGGGTCCGACAGCTACGGTGACAGCGGATGGGAGCGGGAGATGCGGATCGGTGTTCCCCGGGAAGTGAAGAACAACGAGTATCGGGTGGCCCTCACCCCGGCCGGCGTGCACGAGTTCGTCTCGGCAGGGCATGAGGTGTTCGTCGAGCGTGGCGCGGGCGAGGGTTCGTCGATCGCCGACCAGGACTACGTCGCCGCGGGCGCGAAGGTGCTGGAGCACGCCGACGACGTCTGGGCCACCGGGGAACTCGTCCTCAAGGTCAAGGAGCCCGTCGAAGAGGAGTACGGTCGTCTCCGCGCGGGCCAGCTGCTGTTCACCTACCTGCACCTCGCGGCGAGCGAGCCGTGCACGCGAGCGCTGCTGGCGGCGGGCACGACGTCGGTGGCCTACGAGACCGTGCAGCTGCCGGACGGGTCCCTGCCACTGCTGTTCCCGATGAGTGAGGTCGCCGGGCGGCTGGCGCCGCAGGTCGGCGCGCAGACGCTGATGCGGGCCAACGGCGGCCGCGGCGTGCTGATCGGCGGGGTGTCCGGCGTGGCCCCGGCCAGGGTGGTGGTGCTCGGCGCGGGCGTCGCCGGGATGAACGCCGTGGCGGGCGCGGCGGGAAGCTGGGCCGACGTCGTGCTGTTCGACAAGAACGTCGACAAGCTGCGCGCGGCCGACCGGATGTACCAGGGACGCATCCGGACGGCGGCGGCGAACGCCTACTCGATCGAAGCGGCCGTGCTGGAGGCCGATCTGGTGATCGGCGCGGTGCTGGTGCCCGGTGCCAAGGCGCCCAGCCTGGTGTCCAACGACCTCGTCTCGCGGATGAAGCCGGGCAGTGTGCTCGTCGACATCTCCGTCGACCAGGGCGGCTGCTTCGAAGACACCCGCCCGACCACGCACGCGGAGCCGACCTTCCGGGTGCACGATTCGGTGTTCTACTGCGTCGCGAACATGCCGGGCGCGGTGCCGCACACCTCGACGCACGCGCTGACGAACGTGACCCTGCCGTATGCGCTGGAGCTGGCGAACGGCGGTCTGCGCCAGGCGATCGACCGGCGCCCGGAGCTGCGCGGCGGTGTCAGCACCGTCGACGGCGCGCTGACCTCGGAGCCGGTCGCGGCCGCCCACGGGCTCACCGCCGTCGCGCCGGAAACCGCGCTGGGCTAGCCGGGCGACGTCCGTTCGGGTTAGGTTGCTCCTCGCCCCGGACCTCGGCGAGGAGCAACGGTGCCCCGTACGCTGATCGAAATCGACCGGTCGTCGCCGGAGCCGCTGTACCGCCAGGTACGGCGCGCTATCGAGCACGGCATCGCGGTCGGCACGTTCGACCCGGGACACCGGCTGCCCAGTTCCCGGGAACTCTCGGCCGAACTCGGCGTCTCCCGCAACACGATCAACCTCGCCTACCAGGAGCTGGTGGCCGAGGGGTTCGTGGAGAGCAGGGAGCGCAGCGGCCTGTTCGTCAACGCGGAGATGCGGCCGCACCGCGCGGTGCAGGAACGCACGACCCGGTCCCGCATCGACTGGCGGGCCCGGGTCCGCCGCTACCCCGACGCGGACGTGCCGCACGTCGAGAAACGCGCCGACTGGCACACCTACCCCTATCCGTTCGTGGCGGGCCAGATGGACGTCACCGCGTTCCCGGCCCGGTCGTGGGCCCGGTGCCTGCGCGACGCGCTGTACCGGCCGCACGTCTTCCCGGCGCTGCAGGACAGCGTCGGCTCGGACGACCCGATGCTGGTCGAGATGGTGTGCAAGCATCTGCTCCCCGCCCGCGGAATCGAGGCCGACCCGGCCGAGGTGCTCATCACCGTCGGCTCGCAGCAGGGCCTCGACCTGCTCGGGCGCGCGCTGCTCGGACCGGGGCAGACGGTGGCGATGGAGAACCCCGGCTACCTCGACGCGCGGCACATCTTCCTGCGCACCGGTGCCGGAGTGCGCGGACTGGACGTCGACCAGAGCGGCCTGCGCCCGCCGGACGAACTCACCGGCGTCGATCTGCTGTACCTGACGCCCAGCCATCACCATCCGACCAACGTCACCCTGAGCATCGGCCGCCGCCGTCGCCTGCTCGAACTCGCCGCGGCGGCCGGCACGGTGGTCGTCGAGGACGACTACGACAGCGAATTCCGTTACCAGGGCAGTCCGACGCCCGCGCTGAAAGCGCTTGACGGCTCCGGCGACGTCGTCTATCTCGGCACGTTCTCGAAGTTCCTCTCCCCCGGGCTGCGACTGGGTTATCTGGCCGCCCCGCGCGAACTGGTCCGTGAGCTGCGCGAGATCCGCCGTTACGTGCTGCGGCACCCGCCCGGTCACCTGCAACGCGCCATGGCCCTGCTCATCGACAGCGGCGAGTACCAGCGGTCGCTGCGCCGCTACCGGACGAAGCTGATGCGCAAATGGGAGGCGACGCGCGCGGCGGTCGCCGAACACCTGCCGTGGCCGCAGGGCCCGTACCCACCGGGCGGGGTGAGCCTGTGGGTGACCGGACCGTCCACACTGGACTGTCGCCGCCTCGCCGAACGCGCGGAACGCGACGGCGTCCTCATCGAGGGCGGGGACATCTTCTTCATCGGTGACGACCCGCCGCGCAACCATTTCCGGGTCGGCTTCGCGGCGATCCCGCCACGCGCGATCGAGCCGGGCATCCGCCTGCTCGGCCAGGCCTGCCGGGAACTCCTCGGCGGCTGACCCGGCCCCATCTGGACCCGTCGGAACGCACGTTTCTGGTGCTGGGCCTCGGACCAGCGCGGTTGCGAGAGTCGAAGCACACACTCGCGCCTTGAAGGAGGTCTCCGGTGGACGTCACCCAGCTGCGAGCGCAGGCTCGCCGCCATCTCGGCCCGCACTTCACCCGCAAGGACACCTGGGACAGCGACTTCCCGGTGTTCGTGCGCGGCGAGGGCTGCCACCTCGTCGACACCGAGGGCCGCCGCCACCTCGACGGCCTCGCCGGGCTGTTCTGCGTGAACATCGGGCACGGGCGCACAGACGTCGCGAAGGCCGTCGCCGACCAGGTGAGCACCCTCGCCTACGCCAGCAACTGGGGTTCGGCGCACAATCCGGCGATCGAGGCGGCCACGCTCATCGCCGAACTCGCCCCCGGAGACCTGGGCACCACGTTCTTCGTCAACTCCGGCTCCGAAGCGGTCGAGTCGGCCTTGAAGTTCGCCCGTCAGTACCACCGCAGCCAGGGCAGGCCGGAGCGGACGAAGATCATCGCCCGCGACATGGCGTATCACGGCACCACACTGGGTGCCCTGTCGGTCACCGGCCTGCCGAAGATCAAGGACCCGTTCGGCCCGCTGCTGCCGGGTGTCCGGCACGTGCCGAACACCCTGGGCCTGCTCGGCGACTGCGGGCCCGCCGGGGAACTGGACTGTGTCAAGGCGATCGAGGACGTCATCCTCGAGGAGGGCCCGGAAACGATCGCGGCGCTGTTCGCCGAGCCGGTGCAGAACGGCCGGGGCGCGCTGGTACCGCCCGACGGCTACTGGCCCGCGGTGCGGGCGCTGTGCGACAAGTACGGCATCCTGCTGGTCTCCGACGAGGTGATCTGCTCGTTCGGCAGGCTGGGGCACTGGTTCGGCCACGGCCTGACCGGCGTCGTCCCGGACATGATCACCTTCGCCAAGGGCTCGACGTCCGGGTACGCGCCGCTCGGCGGGCTGATCGTGCGTGAGCGGCTGGTCACCGAGCTGTACGACTCGCCGAAGGGCGGTGTCTTCACGCATGGCGCGACCTGGGGCGGGCACCCGGTGGCGACCGCCGCCGCGGTGGCGAACCTGACCGCGATGCGCGACGAGCACGTCCTCGACCACGTCCGGGAGGAGGCACCGCGGCTGTCCACGGCGCTGCACGCGCTCAAGGACTCCCACCGCTGCGTCAAGGACGTCCGCGGGACCGGGTTCTTCTACGCGATCGAGCTGATGGCCGATCACCGGAGCGGCAGGGAGCTGACCGAAGCCGAGTCGCTCAAGGTGCTGCGCGAGGTGCTGCCCGAGGCGTTCCGCCGCACCGGTGTGATCCTGCGCGGCGACGACCGCGGCGCGACCATGCTGATGATCTCGCCGCCGCTCGTGGCGGGCGAGGCCGAACTCGCCGAGCTGGTGCACGGCGTCGACGCGATGCTCACCGACGTCGAGAAGGCCGTCCAGCCCTGATCGTCCCTCTTTCTCCCGGGTGGGGCCGCCGATGCTTCGGCAGCCCCACCCGGTTTTTGTTACCCGGTCAAGGCCGTATCACGATGTGAGTACATTGTGGACGCTCACGCTGCGCGCTCCGGCTCGGATATTCCTGTGGAGCAGAGGAAATCGGTCACGATCCCGGACTGCGGGATCACCTCCGGTGACCTGTCGCGCGCGCTAGAGTCGGTCGCCATCTGGACCCCTCGGCCACGGCGTAACTGGCTCTCGTACCGGGCCCAGTCAGTACCTACGGTGACGGGAACCACAAACGAAGCTCCCAGCAGCCCAGCGGCAACGGTGCCGCGACTTGGAGGAGACGTGAGCTCGATGTCCGAACCCGCCCGGCCCAGCGGACTGAAACCGGGGCTCAAACAACGGCACATGAACCTCATCGCGCTCGGCGGTGTCATCGGTGCCGGACTGTTCGTCGGCAGCGGTGTCGTCGTCCAGGCGACCGGGCCCGCCGCGGTGATCTCGTTCCTGATCGCCGGCCTGATCACCGTGCTCATCATGCGCATGCTGGCCGAGATGACGGTGGCGAAGCCCGCGCTCGGCTCGTTCTACGTCTACGCCAGGGAGGCGATGGGCAACCGCGCCGGGTTCGCCGTCGGCTGGATGTACTGGTACTTCTTCGTCATCGTCGTGGCCGTCGAAGCCGTGGCGGGCGGGCGGATCCTGCAGCTGTGGCTGCCCGGCGTACCGCTGTGGGTGCTCAGCCTCGGCCTGCTGGTGCTGCTGACCGGCACCAACATGGTTTCCGCGCGCTCCTACGGCGAATTCGAGTACTGGTTCTCCTCGATCAAGGTCGTCGCGATCATCGTGTTCCTCGTGCTCGGCGCGCTGTACCTGTTCGGCATCTGGCCGGGCTCGCACGGTGGCGTGTCGAACCTGGTGTCCCACGGCGGTTTCGCCCCGCTCGGCATCGGCGCGGTACTGGCGGCCGTCGTGCCCTGTATCGGTTTCTACACCGGGGCGGAGATCGTCACCATCGCCGCGGCCGAGTCGGCCGAGCCGAAGAAGGCCATCGCGAAGGCGATGCGGTCGATCATCTTCCGCGTCGTGCTGTTCTACGTCGGATCGGTGTTCGTGGTCGTGGCGATCAAGGCCTGGGACTCCCCCGAAACCGCTGTCAGCCCGTACGCCGCGGTGCTCGACGTCCTGGGCATCCCGGCGGTGTCGACCATCATGAACGGCATCGTGCTCACCGCCGTGCTGTCCTGTTTGAACTCGGCGCTGTACACCTCGTCCCGGATGTTGTTCGCGCTGACCCACCACGGCGACGCGCCCCGGGCGTTCACGCGGCTGTCCCGCAGCGGTGTCCCCCGCCGCGCCATCCTCGCCGGGACGGTCGTCGGCTACGCCTCGGTCATCGCCGCCTACACCTCGCCGGATCTGATCTTCCAGTTCCTGGTGAACTCCTACGGCGCCGTCGCGCTGTTCGTCTACCTGGCGATCGCGCTGGCTCAGGTCACGCTCCGCCGTCGGCTGCAGCGTGAGGACCCGGGCAAGCTGGCTCTGAAGATGTGGCTGTTCCCGTGGCTGAGCTACGCGACGATCGCGTTGATGGTGCTGGTCATCGGGGCGATGGCGGTGCTGCCGACCACGCGCTCGCAGTTCTGGCTCAGCGCGGTGACCCTCGTCCTGATCCTGGTGGGCTACGAAGTCCGCCGCCGCCGCGGCGCTCCCCCGGCACCCGCGTCGCCGTCCGCCGAGGCGCCTCCGGCCACGCCGGACACTCCCCTGCCACGACTCCGGAACACCCCGGGCACCGACCTCGCCTGACCCGCTCCCCTGCCCGGGCGGCGCCCCCTCCGGGGGGCGGCGGCCGGGGGCGGGGCGCCGCGCCCGGGCGCCGCCGCGCCCGGGGGGTGGGGCGTGGCTTGTGGG